>JBIKMD010000382.1:0-5230 GCA_044359465.1 Myxococcota bacterium | reverse complement strand
CGCAAGCCGCGGATCAAACCTTGCCCTTCCCGCTCGTGCGCGGAGAAACCACCGCCGTCGCCGTGGACAGCGAAGGCAACGCCTACGTTGCGGGCACCTTCAGCGGCGCAGCCGACTTCAATCGTGAGGCAGGGGCAGAGGACTCAAAGACACCACTGAGCGCCTTTGACACCTTTGTGACACGTTACAATCGCGACGGTCGGTATGCGTGGACGCAAACAATCTCAGGGGCAGCACCGGTGTCTCCAGGGGCCCTGATTGCCGCAGGTGGTGCGGTGTTCGTGGGTGTGACCTCGCAAGCGACCGCCGTGGGCATTGGTGGTGGTGTCAGCGGGAGCAGTGGCCCCTTCTTGAATGGTTACGTGGTGGCATTGGACGCGAGCAGCGGAGCCGCGCGGGGATCCTTCGGAACGAGCGGCGTTTCTCGGCTCGAAAGCACATCGGGAGACGTGAGCATACGGGCGAGCGCGGTCCTCGGCACTACGCTCTTCGTCGCCGGCAAGGCCAACGCAAATCTGCGTTTGAACAATGGGATTGGCCCGACGCTGCGACAGTCGGACGGCTTCATTGCTGCGCTCGACACAAGTAGCGGACAGCTCGTCACCAGCTTCTCGGGCGATGGCTTTCAAACCTTCGGCGGCGACGGTGACGAAGACTCCATCAACGCGCTCAGCCTCTCCGGTGGACTTTACGCCGGCGGTACCTTCGAAGGAAGCGCAGGTTTGGGCGGCGCAACGGGCGTGACGGCGAGCGGCGTTGTCGATGGTTTCGTCGTTCGGCTGGACCCAGCGACGGGCGCACCTGTGACTGCTTTTTCCGGGGACGGGATTCAAGTGCTCAAAGGCAGCGCCATTGATACCGTGCAACAAGTCTCTGCGGCCGGTGGGCGAATCTTCGTCGCTGGGTCTACGTCCAGTAGTGACCTAGGCGTGGGAGCGCTCGGCAGCCTCGGCGCCACCAGCTTGAGCGCTTATCTGATTGGTTTGCGTCTCGATGGCTCGCTCGATGCAGACTTTGGCGGCGGCGGCGTGACCTTCTTGCAAGACGGAAGCGGCACGAGCGAGTCGTCCACACTGCTGGCGACCGTCGACACGGTCTTTTGGGGCTTTCGCTTCGAAGCGGCGCTAGGCGGCGCCTTGAGCAATCTCGAAGCGATCGTCAGCTCGGCGGATGGGGACGGCGCAGGCCTCGAAAGCTACGTCATGGCGCTCGATCTCGCGGGCACACGCAAAGACATCGTTGGTCCAGAGGGAGCTTTGCATTTGGTAGCGTCGGGCAGCGAGAACATGTTTCCCGCTCAAATCGCTGCAGGCGGCGGACACCTGTACCTTGCGGGCTCGGCGAGCGGCGCTTTCTCGAGTGCGAACCCTGCACTCGACGGGATTGGGCCTTTTGACACCGCTACCCTTGGTTCGGCCGGGTTCCTCATCGACCTCTTTGCGCGTGACCTTCCAACCACCGGTGCGACTGGAAGTACCGCGTTGCTTGTAACGACAGCTGAAGCGGCATCCTCTACCTGTCCGGCAGGCGGAACCCGCGTCAGCGCTGGCGTGGACACGAATGCAAACGGCACGCTCGATGCCAGCGAAATCACGTCACAATCGTCAATCTGCAACGGCACAAACGGAAACGATGGAGCGAACGGTGCAGACGGAACCCCCGGCGCTGATGGCGATGCGGGGGCGAGCGGAAAAGGCGGCTGCGGACAAACGTCTGAGCCCTGGCTACCAGGCCTCTTTGTCTTGCTCTTCTTCAGTAGGTTCCGCTTAGGAGTGCGCTCCACGCGTTAGGTTGTCAGTGCTGTTCGAACGGACCGAATGACACACAGGTCGACACGCCAGTGCACACGCGGGGCGCGCCAAAATAGTCACAGCCGCGGCTACCACACTCGACGGTTTGTGGGAGCACGCACGCCATCGGCGCCTCGTGGGTTCCGCATTCGAGAAGCAGAGGGTCGTTACCTCCTGCTGTGAGCAGAGGATCAGGCGTGGCAAAGAAGTAGTTGTTGTCATCCCAAGTCGCCGGGTTGTTATCTGTGCCGTCAAAGTCGGTGAAGAAAGTCGAAAGCGTGGTGCCGAGCGCCGCCGCTCGGTTGAGATTGTAGCGCGCGGTTTCACAGGCAACGGTGCAGCCCGCGGGCCACGCAAGCTGAGAATTGTCTAAGGTGTTGACGCTCGCGATGTCGGTTATCGCCAGCCCATTCTCGTTGAAATAGAGGGCGCTTGGGCAGGCGAACATGAGATTGCTCACGAAGGACGCGGGATCCGTGTCAGCCGCGCCTTCAAAGACGCAGTAGCGCGTGCTGTTGTTGCCGCTCGTCGCGAGGATATTGTTCTCGAAGCTCGGCAGCGAAAATCCGCTGAGCATCACCGCAGCCGAAACGGAGCCATTGAGTCCGCCCGCAATGAAAATATTGTGGGTCACGAGCGCGATGACGCTGCCCATGAGCTCGAGACCAAATGCGGTGTTTGCGTTACCTGTGTGCACCACGTTGTTCGAGATTTCGAGGGTGCCGGCGGCTGCGCGTGCGTTTGTCGCGAAGATGCCTCGCGCCTCGGTTCCAGAAGTGAGACCAAAAATGCGGTTTGCGACGATTTTGCTTCTGAACGCTGGTTGATTGATCACATCGCTATAGCTGACGCCCACAGCAGAGCCACCGGTTCCAAAAGACATATCATTGCCAATGACCGCGCAAGATCTGTCAGTGCTTGAACCATCGCCACAAACAACACCAACGCGGGTCGTCCCCGCATCCAGAGAAAAACTGTTGCCCTCAATCGTGGCGATCCCACGCCGGACGAAGACGCCTCGGTGTTCGTTGCAAGTTCGCCCTGCGCCAATGAAGCGATTGCCTGTTACACTCAGCTGTTCGCCAGCAAAATCGAGTCCCCAAAAGTGTGTGAGCGAACCGCTTCCCGCACCAAGCCCAATCGTGGAATCGCGAACTTGTAAAAACACCGTGTCAATACCTGCGACGGCGTGAACCTCCGGCGTGGTTACGGGCGCAAACACAGCGCAGCGCTCCAAATAGAGACTGGACCCAACGCCGGCCAAGACCGTGTCACGACTCATCACTGCACCAACACTGTCATAGTCAAAAACAATGTGTGACGCGTGCACCTCCGCGTTGGTCACCGCGAAAGTTGGATCTGTGTCAGTCGGCTCGCTGCCTCCGTGCCAAACGACTCGGGAGGGATGAACATCAACGTTTTGCGTTGCGAAGGTCGAATCGTAGCTCCCACTGAGAGATAGGCCTTTGCCGTCGATGAGGAGCGCCTCATCATAGCGACCGGCTGCGATACGAATGTCGGTACCAGGTGCGGCCGCAGAGATTGCATGCGCAATCGTCGCAAACGCATGCTGCGGGTCAGAGCCGCTGGCTGAATCGCTTCCAGACGGAGCGACATAGAGTGCGTTTCCCACCGATAGCAGCGAACTGTAGCTGTAGCGCCCATCGTTTAGGCAGTCTTGTGCGAGTGGTCGCGCGCGCAAAACATAACCACCCGCCGGGGTGTTGAAATCGTGCTCAGCGAACGCACCAGAACCCGAGATGGCGCCAGACACAGCGACTGGAGCGAAGCCCCCTTCTGTAGAAGGAGAGGGGTCCGTATCTACTTCGACCTCGACCGCTGACCACCCAGGAGCGCTTAGGCCTACGCGCACTCGTCCGCCCACGCCGAGGCTGGTGACATTGGGGGTTAACACGACTGTCGCCGAAGGTAGACTGAGTGTGCGCTCAAGCCCACGCACGACTCCGCTCGCAGTGCGAACGACTGCTCGCACGTAACGGGTGCTTCCACTCGGTGCTAGCTCAGACGCAACGCTAGACAGCGCGTCAAGAGGCCCAAAGACAAGCGCTGGCGATGCCTCGGCGGCTGGTTGCGCGTTGACCTGCGTCGCCATTTCTCCACCATCGGGTGACCCTGCCCGGGCGTAGAGCAACTCGTTTGGGCACCAACGAAAGACGGCGTCGCGGACGCGTGGAGGATGCACGGCGGCACCATAATTGGCGTTCTCGTCGAATGGGAACAGCAGATAGTCGACGTCGGCATCTGCTCCAATCAAGTCGGCGAAGCTACCTTCACTCGTGGAGCCAACAACTTGGCTGTTTCCAAGGTCATCGCCGCCGGAATAGATCACGCCATCTTCGGGAACGGCGACGGCTTCACCTCCGAGCGTGCGGACGATCAATACGCCTGCAAAATCGGCATCATTGGGGTTGCTAAAACGCAACGTGCGGAAGACCGGCCCTACGTCCACAACGACGTCCGTTGGGGGTTGCGGTGGCGTTCGATCCGGCGCTGCCGCCGTCCTGAAGCTAAGAACGATGTCGGCATTCGCGTCGAAAGTCTCTTCGATTGGCGTGACGCCAGCAGCGATGACGAGCTCGTACGTAGTCTCGCCGAGCAGCGGCGTCTGCGGCGAGAACACATAGGTGTTGGCGAGCGATGTCTCCTCGTCGACCAGCGCTACGGCGTCCCCGCCGGCGACACGAAGCGTGCGCCTAGTGCGGAAACTCTCTGCATCCACGCCGCGATCGAACACGACGATAATCTGGGGAGACAGCGAGACGTCGGTCTCTCCCGCGCGCGGTGTGCTGAAGGCCAGGGTCACGGCAATGCGCTCGCGAGGGACGAACCCCGGTAGAACGCACTCATTGAGTGATGGTTCACAGACCATGGGGGAAGGGCAGTCTTGGTCATCTGCGCACGCGATTTTGGTTTTCTCGTCAACGTTCAGGCGCACGACGCATGACGCAAGAATGAGGCCGAACCAGGCCCAGCGCGAGTTCATAGAAAGCTCCCGTCAGATGGTATCCGGGCCCTGAACACAAAAGCAGTTTTTGTTGTACAAGGCGCTCACGGCTGACCTCAAAAACGGCACCTGACCCCATTATTTGGTGCCAAACGCCATTTCACGGTAGCCTTGTAGGACATGTCACGCGTCTTTTTGTCGGTCTGTCTCGCGCTGTTTTTAGCGCGTTGTAAGAGTGCCCCTACTCCGGGTCCGGGTGGCACGATTGTGCTGTCTGTCGACTCCACGCGGCCCATCGATCGCGTGCAGGTCAAAGCCGTAGACAAGGACGGCAACACCACCGAGTTCTCATTCGAAACCAAAGGCCGCGACCTCACCAAAGACGCGGCATCGGGCGAGCTGGTGCCAGGTACCGCCATCAAAACGGGCCCGGTTGTGTTCGTTGGGTTTGGTTTCACCACGGCGGGCAATACCG
>JBIKMD010000380.1:0-5232 GCA_044359465.1 Myxococcota bacterium | reverse complement strand
GTTGGATGAAGGACTCGGCTACCGCGAAGCACTCGATGAGGCGCACGTCGGGGTGGGTGGGCACGTGATATCCATGACGACACTTGGGGGAGACGTGCGCCGAAGCGAATCTCCGGACACGCTCTAGTTAGGCTACTGCGTTCCTCATTGTGTGCCACTCTTAGAGTTGGTCTAGCTCTGCCGCGAGCGCACGGACCGTCTCGCAGCGCGAGAGCAGCGCGGGTGTGACCTGCAGACCTTGGCGCTGCGCCTCGCTCATCATTTGCAATCCTAGGAACGAATCGCCACCGAGTGAAAGAAAGCTTTGATCGCGACCGATCGCACGCACGCCCAGTACCTCGCTCCAAATAGCGGCGAGCTTACGTTCGGTTTCGGTGGCGGGCGGCTCGGCGTGACGCAGCTGCCGTGTCAGTAACCACGACGGCGACGGTAGCTGATTGCGATCGATACGGCCTTCCGGTGTCAGCGGCAAAGCCGCGATGGTCTGGCAGCTTCCGGGTGCACAAGGTTCGGGAAGTTGCTCACGCAAGAACTGTAGTAGCGTGGGGTCATGCGTGGATGCCCCTGGTGCCGCAACCACGTAGGCGGCTAGCCGCACGTCGCCAAACGCCGTCGTGAAGCTCGTGACGAAGGCTTCGCCCACTTCGGGTCGCGTGCGGAGCAAACGCTCTACCGCACTGCGTGTCGTACGATAGCCAAGCACTTTTTCCTGCGAATCCCAACGACCTTGTAACTCGATGCTTCCATTCTGGTGGAGACGGGCGCGATCGCCACTGCGGAACAAGAACGTGCCTGAGGTGAGGGGATCTTCAACAACACGGTGGTTCGGAATCCCCTGCGCCAAGTGCTGCGTGCCCACGCACAGCTCGCCGTAGACACCTACAGGTACGAGTCGACCTTGGGCATCCAGCACACGCACCACGGCGTGCGGCAGTGCGACATAACGTCCGAAGGTCTCCGCTCGCATCACGGGACCACCGCATTCAGCGAGCCCGTACACCGAAGTGATCGTCGCCGCAGGTGCCCTGGCCGAGAGTTTGGAGAGGACCTCTGGCGTGGATTCGCCGCTACGAATGACAAAACGGCGGAAGTGTTTGAAGCGGGCGTCGCCATCCAGCATCGCTGCGAGAAAGACGCGAATCTGGGCAGGATCTGTGGCGTAGGCGCTCACTTCGTTTTCGAAGCAGCGTGCCCCAAACGCGGCGGCGCACCGTTGCTCTGCGGCGGTTGCAATGTAGACTGGGAGCGTAGTGCTCAGCGCCGCTGCGACTTCCAGCATGACGTGAGTGGACCAAGCTGGTGCGCGTACGGAGAGCACATCACGCTCCGCTCCAGTTAGAAGCGAGAGCCAAGTCTGAGCCCCCTGGGCAAGCGCGGCATGCGTGAGTAGCAGCGGATGCGGATCTGAATCTTCATACGCCGTATGCACTAGATAGGCTGCGTCATGCGGTGACACGTGCGAGACAAACGCCTCTGATGTTGTTTCTGTCGCCAGGAGCGGCTCAATGTCTCTGGTGTGGATCATGAAACGTCGTTCACCTGCGATGCGTTTCGTATGCGCTTCAGGAAACGTGTGCTCGATTGCTTGCACCACGCCACCTGCTTTCCAAATGCCGAGCACCGCCGTTACAAATGACAGACCCAGCTCGCCGTGTAACGCGACGACTTCACCTTTGGAGACGCCGCGTTGTGCGAGTATGTGTGCGATCCGATTGGCTCTGTGAGCTAGCTGCGCGCGCGTCACCGTCTGCTCTCCCGAGCGGAGCGGGGCAGAGGCAGCTGTGGCGGCAGCGAACGCTGCCAAAACTGTGCGCGGCTGACGTGTCTCTTCGCCGTCGAGCTGCGTAGTGAGCGCCCACAAAGACGTGGCCATTTTGGTGGACATCCAGCTCAGCTCGGCGATGGCCTTGTCGTGGTTCACTAAGCTGCTCGAGAGTATCTCCGCGAACCCCTCGGCCCATGCGGAACGCGTTGCAGGCGGAACGTCGGATGCGCGGAACAAGAGACTCCCCGCAAGCCGGCCTCCGTAAAGCCCAAAAGCCAAGGTCAAATCAAACGGACTCTTGATGGGAAGCAGTGGCACGAGCACGCGTCGATCCAAGTGCAACACGGGCTGTTCCATCATTGCGACGTTGCATCCCTCGCCGCTACGCACGCTGGTCGCCTTGAGCGTCATTCGCTCACCGGATTGCCTGACGAGATCCAGCAAAGCGTGTTGAGCCTGGACCTCTACGGACAGCGCGCACCACGGCACTGTGTCAGGCCGTGGAGTGGCCATCATGAAGCGTGTTTGTCCCGCCAAGCGCGATAGCCAGACGGCGTAACAGGCGCCGACCCAGCTCGACAGAGAAACCGAGTGCTGGTTCGTGAGCGCCGCGAGCGCCTCTGTTTGCGCCACCGTGAGCGTGAAGCGTTCGCTCTCTAACGAATCGCTAGCGAGCCCTGAGGTACGCATTGGCAACGCTACTCTTGCCTCGGATGCCGGAAGTGTGAGCGTGTCGACGCGCGGCTGATGCGCGTCGTCACGAAGATTGGCTGACAGTAGCTCAGATAAAACGCTCCGCGCGCCGGCTGCGTCGAGCGTGGCATGCGGCAGGCTGATGACGAGCACTTGTCTCGTGCTTGTTTCCAGCAAACGCACACGAATACCCAGCTCGACTGCGCTGCTAAGCCGAGCGAAGGCTGCTTGCTTGACCAGCTTATCTAGATCCTCGTCTTGCGCTCTCAAGCAGGCGAAGGCCTCGCTGCCAATCCCCGGCGTAAAGGTGTCCGTGGGGTTCGGATACCAAACACGTGCGAGTGTTGGCCATTTCCTGAGCACGCGTTCCAAGCCTTGTTGCAGCTGGCCCTGGGTGAATCGTGATGGACCTTCGCAAACCCAAGCTTGAATGGGAGGCTCCCAGGGTCCTCGTAGCGCCGCGACACGGTCGATGTAGATCGCATCGAGTCGCTCGGCGAAAAATGCTTCTTTCGTCGCTTGTCTGCGAACCTTGCCACTCGAAGTTTTTGGTAGTGTGCGTGGTTTGAGCAGCGCCACAGCAGCCACTGCCACCTCATGCTTCCAAGCAACGGCATGACGCACTTGCTCCACAATATCCGCAGGCTGAGCTGCGAGCCTCGGATCAACTTCCATGGCAAGCGCAACGGCTTCGCTGCCATCCACCGTGACCGAGAACGCGACGGCGCAGCCTGCGCGAAGTGCTTCGTGTGCAGTTTCTGCGCTGGCTTCAATGTCGCTAGGGATGATGTTTCGCCCGCGCACGATGAGCATGTCTTTGAGCCGCCCTGTGACGTACAGCTCCCCGTCTCGAACGAAAGCGAGATCGCCAGTGCGGTAGTACGATCCTCCGTCTGATTGGCCTTCGTGTCGCGCGCCGAACGCCTGCTTCGTCCGGTCTGGGTCGCCAAAGTAACCACGGGAGAGGCTCGCGCCCCGGAGCCAAAGTTCGCCAACACGATCGTCACCAACGGGTAAATATGTCGCTAGATCCACAATGCGTGCGTCGATGTCCGATTTGACTGCGCCGCAGCTAACCACGGGGTCGCTGCCGGGCTTCACTGTTCCTGTGCGCTCCATGGTTTGTTTGTCGACGAAACAAGCACGCGCACCAGCTTCGCGCTTCGTACTCGCCACCATGACAGTCGCTTCCGCCATGCCATACACTGGCGCCATCGCTTCACGCCGAAAACCTTGTGCTGCAAAACGGTGAGCAAACTGCTCAATGGTTTGCCAGCGTACAGGCTCGGCCCCGTTGTAGGCGACGCGCCACGACGCCAAGTCTAGGTGCTCGCGTTCGGCCTCCGTCACTTTTTTCGTACACATCGCGTAGGCGAAGTTCGGACCACCACTTGCTGTGATGCGATAACGGGTGATCGCTTCCAGCCAGCGCGCTGGCCGCTGCAAGAACGCGTTTGGCGGCATCATATGGCAATGAAACCCGCTCCAGATGGGCTGCAGAACGCCGTCAATGAGCCCCATGTCATGGTACGTGGGCAGCCACGTCAGTGAGCGCGTCTCCGGGTCGTTTCGCGACGACTCAGCAATGTGCGCACTGTTGCGCATCAAGTTCTCGTGGCTGATGATGACGCCTTTGGGCGCAGCTGTGGAGCCCGAGGTATACTGCAGAAACGCGACGTCGCTCGGCGAGGGGCTGAACGCATCAGACGCTGCGGGCTGCGCGTCTTCAATGGCGAGCCATGTACTTTGCGAGAGCTCAGGCGCGGGGAGGGTGGAGGCGATGCCCCGCACCAGTGCGGTTGTTAGAACAATGCGCGGTTGTGACGCTTTGGCAATGGCAAGCAGGCGCGGCAGTGTGCGGTCGAGCCGAGCAGGATCGGGTGGGTACGACGGTACAGCGATCACACCGGCGTACAGGCAACCAAAGAAGGCACCAACGAAATCGAGCCCTGGCGGAAAAACGAGCAGTGCTCGGTCGCCTCGGTTTGCACCGTTTAGTTTGAGTGCTGCGGCCACGGCCAATGCTTGCTCATGCAGCGCCAAATAGCTGACGGTGTGCGACGCTTGTTCGCCGTCCTCGAGGAAAGTGAATGCAGTTTGCTGAGGGCTCAGCCGAGCGCGGTCGTGTAGTACATCGACGAAGGTGAGGGCGCCCTTGTTCACGGCGGCGCTTACTTCATGTTGCCAATGATGGTTGTGGCCGTTTCGCTCGCCTTCTTCTGAACGTTGGAGATCATCGATGCCGTTTGGGCATAGGCATCCATGTACATCTGCAGGCGCATTTGTTTTTCCATGGCGATGTCGCCGAGCGAGTCGAGTTTATCTTGCTGCGCGCTCACGAACTCCTTCATCTCTTCGAGTGATCCCATGCGCGTGTTTGCGGGGAGCTTCACCAGGTTCTTGTCGACAGGCGGTGGAAATGCGGACTTCTTTGTCTGTGTAGGGGTGTTGCCCGTTCCACCTTGAAGCTGTCCATTGATTGCGTCTGCGCGGGCCTTGGCGAGCTGCGCATTTGCTGAGGTCTGTGCAGCCAGTGCTTCCGCTTGCGCCGTGGTCGCGTCCGCTGCAGCCCTCGCCGCATCGGCCGCAGCTTTGTCTGCTTCTGCTTTTGCCTGCGCCCGCTGCGCGTCGCGTTCGGTTTCGGCGTTGCTCAACTCTTGTTTGGCCGCGTCCAGTGCCTTTTGTGCGTCAGTTTGGGCGCCGTAGATTTTGTCCATTTCGGCGTTACCGGCTTCTAGCGGACCGTTGTACTGTGTGCCCGCATCTGCGCCCGA
>JBIKMD010000379.1:0-5235 GCA_044359465.1 Myxococcota bacterium | reverse complement strand
AGTCGATGGTGCGTCGTAAGTACGAAAAAGACGGAAGAGCGGATGAAGTGTCTTGGCTTTTTTTAGTGTGCTGAAAAAATGTTCTACAGACGCCGGTGCTGACAACTAAAACGCATGAGCTTCATGCGTGGTCACCAGCGGACCGCTTATCTTCACGGCTGCCACAGGGGGCTTGTTCTCTGCGGCTCGCAGCGGTTTGCGCTAGGTTCTAGCGGGTGACGTTTTTGCGAATCGGCGTGGTCCGCTTAGGGCGCAGTCAGATGCGCGCGCAAGTACGCGGCCCACGCACGGTTGCCCGCCAGATTGGGATGGATCGGATCCGAGCGAAAACGTTCGATCGGAGCCGCAGGCGGAGGAATGTAGACACCGCGGTATTTGAGGTCTGCCGCGATCTCGATCATCGCTGCGCGCGCGGCGTCCATCCGCGCTTTCTCCGCTGGCTTGGTTGTCTCGACAGGTAGTGCTGGCGGGCCAATGAAGACGGGACTGGCGCCGGCCGCACGAATTTGCTCCGCGATCTTCTCCATGCGTGCCTTGAAAACCTTGGGCTCATCGCGTGCGAAGAACATGTCGTTCGACCCGAGCGAGATGAGCACCGCTTTGGGCTTCTTCGCAAGCGCTGCCGTGAGTGCACCGTTGAGGTGGCCGCCCTCCATCCAATGCACGGCTTTGGTTCCGCCGACGGCGATGCCGTTTACGCTGATGCCCTTTTGCTCCAGCTCGTAGGGCAGCGCGCCTTTGGATTTTTTTGTCTCTGGATCGCGATAGGCGGCCATTGCTTGAAGGCCGGCGGCCAGGCTGTCGCCAATGACCACCACGCCATCGCCCGCTTTGAGCAACATGCGATTTGGTGGCGTCGGCGCAGAGAAAGTGCGGACCTTGTCCAGACAGTAGTTGCCGATGACCCGTGACATGCCGGCGGTATCGTCTCGAAATAGGGCGGGGTGTGTCTGTGGCGGGACCGTCAAGCTGAGTTGACGCTTATGTCGGGTGGGTGTTTGGGATCTGTGCCAAACCTGCACGCGCGCTCGCGCTGAACTCAAGGTATGGTGAGCCTATGAGCGATAAGTTGGATGCGATTGCCAAAGCGATGAGCCTCAACAAGAAACTCGCTGCGAGGCTGCTGGTGCGAAAAGAAGCCCTGGCCGCCGCCGGTGACACCACTTCGGAGGACTGGGCCTTGGTTCAGGAGCAGCTCACTGCGACACTCGCTGAAATCAAATCACTGCAGAAGCTCGGCGCTGCGCACAAGGGCGACACGGCTAGTGTGAGCGAGTTGAGCGATGACGATCCTTTGACGCCAAGTGTGGAACAAGCTGCGCTTCAGCGTGCGCGAGATGGAATCCAGGCGCTCGACGCACAAGCCGGACTCGGGACGGAAAGCGCGCCAGTGGTCAAACCCACACAAGCAGACGCAGATGAAAAAGCGCGCCAAGAATTCGAAGCGCTGCGCGGCAATCCGGGCGCAAAGCTCAAACGCACCATGTAAGGTCACTCGATCGCGATTTGTATGCGCAGCGAGAGAAGACAACGCTGCCAAGACGCAAGGCCGCTGCTCGAAGAAGGCTCTCGCCTGGACCCAAGCGACAAGTGGTTCAAAGACAGCCTCGCTTGGTGTCAACGCTAGCTTCCGCGTCTCGAGTGGCAGCGCTTGCGGAACTTTCGCACCTGCAGCCGTGGATCGGAAAACTCAATTTAAGGCGTGATGTCTTCGTCGTCCGGTAGGTCCTCATCAAAGGTGCCAGATGCATTCCGCAGCACAGGCGGCGAGAGTGTGGGACCATTCTCGGACACCGGCGGGAAGCGATGGCGCTCTTTGAGGATTTCCGCGAAGGAACGTTTTTGCGCCATCCCTGACGGTGCTTCTGGGATCATGACTTTGCGCCGCTGCGGCGCGTCTAAGGTGAGCTTCCCGAGCTCGGGCTCGTTGCTTGCGTCTTCTAGCTCCATCATGCGCCCTGCTGGCATGGGCGGACGCACCACCGGTCTCGCGCGGAACATTCCGGATCGGCCCTCGTCGCCTGGGGCGGCCACAAGACCTTGCTCGGCCGCGGCATCGAGCTCCCAGCCCGGGTCTTCGTGCAGCTCGTCCGCTTGGCGCGCTGCTCTCGCGGCTTCGACACGTCTTCTGCGAATGGCCTCTGCTTCGGAAAACAGCGGCTGGTCTTCTTCTTCGACTGTGACGTCGACATCGGTCTCGACGTCGTCATCCTCGGCTTGGTCCAGGCGCCCGTCGTCTGCATCGAACTCGCTGACCGCGACGTCTTCTTGTGATTGCGCAACAAGCGTCTGGGGGGTGAATACAACTCCAGCGGCGGCGATCCGCGCGAGGCCAGCAGGCGTGCCAGTGGCCACGAGCTCGGCCGCGTTGGCGCCGACGCCGCGCTGGGCAAAGAGGGTATATTCAATGGATTCGGCACCGGCGTGAAACTCGGCAAGCTCTTTGACGATCGCGCCACCGGTCGCGGAGCGACCGAGGGTGACCACCGCGCCAATGCTGACGAGGAGCTGTGCGCTGTCCGCTTTGTGCAGCAATGCGGCACGGCGAAGCGCACGTTCGACGGAGGTGCCGCGCTGCGTGAACACCACGCCGGAACGATGGGCGATCACTTCGAGCGCTTGCAGATCCAGGTCACCCGAATATACGAGCGTGCTGAAGCCGCCGAGCTCACACGCTTGCAGTGCTTCTTGCAGCGAGGCGTTGTGCTGCAACGCAGTCGCTCTGTGCGGAACAGGCCGATCTGCGGGCGGCCGGACGACCAAAGTGTGATCCGCAGGCGCTAACGCGACGCCCAGGTCGAACTCGAAGCCGGTGTCGCCCAAAATCCAGATCGGCTCGCCAATCCGGACGAGCGCTTCCAAGTAGCCAAAGAGCTCCTCGGTGATCGTTTCGGCGAAGTCGCGCGCTGAATAGCGCCGGTGGGTGCTGAAGGCGATCTTGATTTGCCCTTCACCGAGACGGGGCAAGAAGCCGCTCAGCGTGGTTCCGTCTTCATCCCGCACGCTGAAGGTCTCACGTCCATTCGCTAGCTCCTTAGCGAGTGCGAACGCCGCGTCAGTCTGCGCAGGTGGTACGAGCTCGACCCATTCTAGCCCGTGAGGCACGTAACGTCCGGCACGGCCGTCGGCACTGAGGATCGCGCACAGCGGCGGCGCGGACTCGCCAAACGCCAATTGGTAAAGCAGGGGTGCCGCTTGGGCAAAACGCTCTCTGAGTCGCATCGACATGACCTAAGTAAATGACACGCGAAGGCGCAGCGGTCCACTCTAGCGATCGCTTGCCCGAAAAAACGTTTTGAACAGGATGCGTGTTACTCGCAAGCATTCTGAGCAGCCGGTGTAGCCCGGGTTTTTTTCCAGGCCCTGGTGCCATTTGTGATGCACGCCGCAACAGCCTCGTCGCCAGAAGACTTCGCTTCGCCGCTCGGCACGCCCTCTTTGCCGAGTGTCACCGTATCTCGCACGACGCCGAGCTCATCGACGAGCTCGATGGTCACGGCATTGGACACACTGCCGCTGCCCGTCGTGGCTCGAACGACCAGGCGCTCACCCGCGAGCAAGCGGGGCAGGGCGCTTGGGCTGAAGCCTTGTGGTGTTTTGCCCGTGAACGCCTCGCCAATGCGCTGCGTCTCCGGGCTAGCGTCGAGAGTGCGCAGACTGTAATTCTCTAGATCGACGCTCACTGCGCCTTCGTTGACGAGCTCTATCCACTCGTCGGTGCTGGACGCTTTCTCCACCAGCACCGCGTCTGCATCAAAGGGAACACCACGCGGTTGCTGCGAGTCGTTCCAGTCGTGCTGGGGATCAACCACGACTTCACTGAGCAAGACGCGCCGCTCCGTGCCTGTTCGAAACACCACTTGCCAAGGTGCTGTGGATCGACCGGTGGCATCCACACATTCGATGTTCCACGTATACTCCGTTTCTGGCGTGAGACCCGAGATGAGCACGCGTCCTTCGCTCATGTCGAAAATCGTGGCAGGCTCACTGCCGGCGAGTGGCAGCTCCGGCGCGCGCAACACACACGGCGTATCCACCGAACGTGTGATCGCTGCTGCGGTGTCAGTGACTTGCACGTCCCCGAGTGTCATCCATTCAGGGCCTTTGAGTGCAGCTTCTCCCACGTGAAGCCGAGCGAGCGAATGCGCGATCGCGCTGTTCTCGCCGCGGACGCCTGCGCTGGCGGCTATGTCGTAGTCATGCCCGGCGCAGAGTGCCTCCTGCTCATCGTTCGAACAGCGTGGATCGCTGAAGGGGCCCCACAAGATCGCTCCGACGACATACGGGTCAGCGGCCGTCATGACCCAGCGTGCAGACAAGCGCACGTCGCCGTCTACGAGCTGCAGCTTTTTCACATCGTCAGCGGCGACTGGCACATTGAAACTGAGGACAATCCAACCAGTATTCGCTGGAATGGCTTTGGATTCCGACGGCCACACGCGTGCGCGTGGAGCCTCTGTGAGAGACTTGTCAGGGTCGACCTCGCTCGCAGGTTTGGCACTCTGACTCACGCGGCCGAAACACGAAGACAATGAGAACAGGGCGAGAAGACAAAGTCGGTTCATGGTTCCCTCGATGCGCCGAATGCGGCGGCTTCTACCGCACGAACGGCCTCTTCAATGCGCAAGTAGTCGCGCTCGGTGTTGATGGAGCCGACGCCGAGCAACATTGCCCGCGCGTCGAAGTAGCGTTGGTGAAGCTGCAGCATGAGCTCGTCGCGCCAGCGCTGCGTCTGCAGGCGCTCCCGCTCTAGCGCGAGCTCTTGGTCGTCGAGCACGATCTCGGAGAAGCGAAACTCGACCGCCGCAGAGACGGAGTAGCCTTGCCTCCGAAGATCGATGGTGTCGCTGGTGGTGTCTACTGCGAGCCTGTCCCAAGCGCTCGCGCTGCCTTGGACCCGCACGTTTGGTACCCAATGCCGATGACGCAGGCGCGCACGAAAGCCATCAAGGTTCGATTGAAGTCGCTCATAACGAGAGATGAGCGCCTGCTCGTAGGCCGCTAAGGGCAGAAGCGGAGGCATCAACGCAGAGGAGGTGAGGGGACCAATGAAGAGTGAAAGAAAGAGCAGCATTCGCCCGGACACTGAGCAAGCGAAGGGCCAAGCGGCGAGGCGTTGCTAAGTCATTGTTCTCGTTCGTGGTGTCCCAGATCGCGTGTCCGACTTTCGGACACTGTGTCCGGCGGGAGTGGGCCTCGGCGCGTCCCTACGTCTCCGAGCGAGCGCACCGCTCG
>JBIKMD010000378.1:0-5251 GCA_044359465.1 Myxococcota bacterium | reverse complement strand
GCAAAGGATGCGCACTTGCAGTGGTCACCGGCGAACCGAACCCGGGCGTCGTGGCAGGCTGTGCTTGGAGTCCTTCGCCAACTTGGCGAACCGCCATGAAAATCACGGCGGCCACACCGAGCATGGCGGGATAGGACAATGTACTCGCGAGCTTGCGCAGCGCCATAGTGCTGGGCGCGCTAGCAAAACCTCCCAAGTGGGGCAATCGCGCCTTATGTTATAGAGCGAAAAGACACCCCGAGCCGCACGTCGTGAGTTGAACCTGAGAATTGCCCTTGTTTACATCTTAGCCTTCCCCCTCGTTTTGTCCGCATGTGCAGCGCAGAACGCGAACGGCAGGCGCTGGATCAACCGCGTCGACGTTGAAGGTAATACTGTCCTGGCGAGCGACGAGGTGCGCCGCGGTCTCTTCACCGAGGCAACGAGCTGGATTCCACTCGCGGAGAAGCAGTGGTTCGACGAGTTTGAGCTAGAAGAAGACAAACAGCGCGTTCTGACCACCTACGCCGAACGTGGTTTTTTCTCGGCAAGAGTCATCGATGTTCGCGTTGAAACACGTACGGACGGCAAGTCCGTCAACATCACGCTCAAAGTGGAGGAAGGTCCGCGGACCAAACTCGCGAAGGTCAGCATCGAAGGCCTACCGGAGGGTGACTGGGCACGCCTGCACAAGGCAGTGGATCTGAACCAAAACGACTACTTCGACCACACGCGCTACCTGGCGGCCAAAGAACGCATCGTGACCGCACTAAGAAGGCGAGGCTACGCCTATGCCTCCTGCGAGGGTGCGGTGCTCGTCGACAAACAGGTCTTGCAGGCAACGATGACGCTCGTTGCCAAGCCAGGTCCTAAGGTGGTGTACGGAATCGTCGAGTTCCACGGGAATGGCGCGGTGCCAGAGGACAAGCTCGATGACCTCATCAACTGGAGAGAAGGCGAGGTTTTTAACCCCGACGACATCAGCACCACAGAAGGACGTTTGTACAACACGGGGGTGTTTGCGTCCGTCGCCGTTCATCTGCCACCTCGCAACGCGGCGGTGCCGAGCAGCGCCCCCGAGGATGAACCGCCACTTGCAGCATCTATGTCCGCCTCGCAACCTGCCACCCTTCCGCAAGGACGCTTGCGCGACGACGGGGTGTTCGTTGCCGACGTCATCATCAACACGGAGCCGAGCACCACGCGAGAGATCAAACTCGGTGGCGGACTCGGCATAGAAAGACGCCGCCAGGATTTGCATCTCAAAGGCGAGCTCACCATCCGCAACTTCCTTGGCGGCTTGCGCACTCTGCGGCTCACTTTGCGCCCGGCGTATGCGTTCATTCCCGCTGTGTGGGACCTCAAAAGCAGTGGACCCGCAGGGCTCGTGGAAGCACAGCTCACACAACCGGACATTTTTGGAACCAGTGTCACCGCGTACTTGCTCGCTGGCTTCGACCTGCAGATCCAAGAAGGCTATCAATACTTTGGTCCGCGGGTGACACCCGGGCTAGAGCGCACATTTTGGCGCGACCGTGTTCGCGTGGGGCTCAACTATTCGTTTCAATTCCTGACCTTCTTCAATGTAGACCCCTTGGCATTCAATCCGGTGCTGACGCCGCTTGGTCTCGGCTTTCGCAATCCGTATCGCCTTGCCTACTTGGAAGAGTTCGTCAGCTTGGATCTGAGGGACCGGCCTATCGACACGCGCGCAGGCTTCTACGCAGAAGTGCGCGCGGAGCAGGGCTTTCAGTACATTGGAAGCGCGTTCACCTACTTTAAGCTCAAGCCCGAGGTGCGTGGTTACATTCCCGTGCATCCGCGTTTGACGATTGCGCTCAGGGGAACCTTCGGCTGGATGCAACCTGAGCGCGGCGACAGCGTGGAAGAAGCGAATGATTCTCCGGTGACGCGTCGCTATGTGCTTGGCGGACCTTCGAGTCACCGCGGCTTCACCGTAGGCCGGTTGTCCCCGCTCGCACCGAGCACCATTTGTGACAACAGCGGCAACTGCCTTTCCGTCCCGGTAGGTGGTCACGGCATGCTCTTGTTTTCGGCAGATATACGCGTTCGGGTGATTCGCGTTGCGGGCGCTTGGTTAGGAATTGTTCCCTTTGTAGACGCGGGAGACGTGACAGTACGCTTCTCCGAGCTCAATCTTGCGAGACTTCACTGGGCAACAGGCGCAAGCGTGGTTTACGAATCACCGATTGGTGAGATCCGCATGGGCCTGGGAGTGAGGCTCAACCGTCTGTCCTTGCGCGAAGCCGACGGCACCGCAAACCCAGACGGCTGCTACGACACCGCATTTCTCAAGTGCGCAGAACGCTTTGCCTTTCATCTCTCGATCGGTGGCGCATTCTGAGCCCGTTGCCGCTAGCGCCAGGCGGCAATGATCGTTTGCATCACACCTTCGGCTTGTTTGCTGCCGAGTGCCTGCGCTTTGCGGCAGTGCATCACCGCTTTTGCGCGGGGTGCGTTACCGCCGGATTTCTTCCACGCCAGTGCCGCTCGCGCTACCGCGAGATGCGTCTTCGCTGACGGCTCGCGCGCGGCGTCCGCCATTGCGTCCGAATAGACACGCTGCAATTGCATGCGCCTACGGCACCCGAGACAGCGCACCGCCGTAGCGTCGACAGTGAAGCCGAGTACTTCGTGCCAGTGTTTTTGCTCGGACGCAGGAAACGCGAAGTGCGTTTTGCAATCGCGGCAGCGACGCTCGAGTGGCCCGTAAACAAGTATTGGGCCGCCCATCCCGTACTGTTGCTTCGCCGGGTCGCCGCGCAAGAACCCTCGCGGCAATGGCTCGGGAATCTGGCGCCACCCGTCGTCTGGTCCACCACGGTAGCGCAGCCACTGCCGGTTGAGCGGCTTTTCACTCACCACTGCGCCGCGTTGTGGATGGAACCAAATCGTCACCAAGCGTCCTTTTCCAGCAGCTCAACACATCGGCGAGTTCTGAGCTACACTCTTTAGATGATCACGCTGGCTCTGCTGGTACTGACGGGTGCGCCTGCGCCCAAACATTTCGAACGACTCAAAGACTTCGACACCAAGAATACACAAGGTCACTACGCTTGGTTTGATGACCGCTACGCGTTGATTGACGATCTGAGCAGCGAGGGCGAGATCAAAGGCGTGGCGCAGACCATTCGTTGCTCTGTGCTCGACGCGAAAGATGGAAACCTACACACGCTCTCGTTTGCTTTTGCAGACTGGGCGCAAACACATACGGCGCTGTTTTACAGTGGCATCGCATCGGAGGTGCACCCGCGTGCGCCAGATAGATTCCTTGTGCACGTGAGCCCCTCTGAAATCGTGCACGCGGACGGCGACGGTTTTTGGTTCATTGTACGCAATGACGACGGCAAAATAGGAGACGAAGGGCACTCCCGCTATTTCTTGGTACGAAGCTCGGACGGAAGCACTGTGCTGATGCGTATTGACGGGTATCAAAAGGTCATCACGAGCTATGGAGGTTTGGTCTATCTGGAGGGGCGAGAAGAGGGTCAAGTCTCACTCATTCAGCTCGACCCCAAAACGATGACAACCAAAGTGCTCGCGACGATGAAAAGCACCGCCACGAGTGGGCACTGGTATCCGAATGCAGACCGGACGCGTTTTGCGTACGCGGAGTACTCTGAAAAGTCGCAAGGCGTGATTCACCCACCAGCCAAGCTGCATGTGCTGCTGCCAAGCGAGCACTTCGAAGTACTCGCGCCCGTATCGCCTTACGGCGGTGCGTGGACCCTGGACAACACCACGTTTTACATAGGTTCGAATGAGCTTCAGACGATTCAACGCCTCGACATTGCAACGAAAGAACTCACCCAAGTGGCGAGCAAACAAGGACGCATTCAAGGCTTCTTCCTCACACCAAACGGCAAAACGATGCTCGTCATCACGCGCCAAGCCTCTGTCTCGCGCTTTTCTTTAACGCCATTCAAAGCGCTGAGGCCGCTCCCTGTCAGCACCTTTCTCCCTGGAAAGAAGCGTTATTCTTGGGACTGGACCGTGTTCTCACCGAACCGTTCGCAGGTCCTCTTCGCCAAAACAGAAACGGAAGGGACCCTCGACTACCTGGACATGGAGGCGCCAGGGGTCAGCTGGTTCAAAATGCTCGACGACTGATGCAAAAGCTGCCACTCGCCCTTACTTTTTGAATGGTGAGACGTCTGCTGAAAGTCTTGTTCCGCGTGCTCTTCGCGTGGGTGCTCATCACCCTCATCGCGTCAGCGGGCGCGCTCGTGTTCTTGGACACGCAGAGGGGGCACGACCTGCTCCGCAACCAGGCGCTTCTTCTCCTTGCTGACACGCTCCCAGGACTTTCGGTCCAAGCCATCGAAGGCTCGATCTACGAAGACTTCGTCCTGCGCGGCGTTGTGCTTCGCGATCGTTTTGGCGGCCAGGCAGTGTCTGCCGACCGAGTCCGCGTAAAGTACCTGCTTCGCGCACTTTTAGACAGGCATGTCGATGCAGCAGAGGTGGAAATCGACAATCCGTTCGTGCGCATCTACTTGGGTGAAGACGGTGTCAATTTTGCGCATCTGGTGCCGCCTTCTCCGCTCCAAGTTGACGCTGGACAACCGTTCCACTTTCCCTTGGTGATCAGCGTCAAAGCAGCAACGATTCGTCACGCGACGGTCACAATAGAACAGCCGGATGGCGAGCTGCTGCGTTTTACGAACACCTTCCTCTCGTTTAGCGGCCGCTTCTCTGACGAAGGACTCTCTGCCGTCATCTCTGATTTGCAGAGCGAAGCGAGCGGTCTCACGCAGAACATGCACGTGTCACTTCAGGGCGAAGCCGACTACCTGCACGCGCTTCGCGGCGACCTCACGCTACGACTCAGCCGCAAGGACTACCCGACAGTAGCCCTCCACCTCTTGGCGCAGGGGCCTTTCGAGCAAGTGTTCGCAGAGCTCGCGCTGACGCTCGACACGCAAGAACGCCTGCACGCGCTCGGACAGTTCAACACATTTGATCTTACTCAGGGTTATGCGGCCCTGCTGCGTATTCGCAACCTCGACGCAAACGACGTGCTCGGCTTTCTCCCGCACGTGAACGTATCGGCAGACGGCCTCATCAACGAGCACGCGATTGTGGGCAACATTCGCGTGACGAGCGCGAATGCAGGCTTGGCGTTGCACGGCCACAAACTCCGCTGGACGGGAGACCTCGATGCGCACATCGACACGACGGACCCTAAGCGCAAGCTAGACCTAACCCTCGCTGGCGCGACACTCTCCTTCGATCAATTCACGGCGAATCA
>JBIKMD010000377.1:0-5254 GCA_044359465.1 Myxococcota bacterium | reverse complement strand
TGGCACCTAGTGCATGCACCTCGCCCACCCATGGATCACTACTTGCTTCACGAGTTCCCACGATGGTTCACACGGCGCAAATCAATGCTTGACGCGACGCGGCGTACGGGCTTAAGGCCGGCCCGCGAAGGGTCACGGAACAAACGGCCAGGGCCGTCCGATACTAAAATGACCCAAGTGTTTTCGACGTCTGCGGTTCAAGGAGTCTAAGCTGTGTATCCGTTCTTGTCGCAACTGACGCCCGGATTTTACTCCAAGCTCAACGCTGTCTGTGATATCGCCATTCTTTCGATTTGTTATGTGATTACAGCTACTTACCGCGGCGGGCTCGAGGCGGACATCCATCTGCTCGCGTCGTGCGCGCTGATTGGCACGGTCTGGTTCCTCGGCGCGGTGATCGCGCGCTTCTATGACCCTTGGACCCGGCGCGACGCAGCAGATGATCTGGCGCTGCTCGTGGTTTTGCTTCTGGGCTTGCTCGTCGTACTCGATTTGTTTTCCGTCATGCTCCCTGACAACCTGCCCATGCCACGTCCTGGCCGTTTCTTCATTGTCTCGGCCCCGGCGCTCATCGCCCTGCGTCTGCTTGTGTTCCGCGGGCTCTACGCAAGCGAGAAGCCAGAAGACCAAGTGCTCATCGTCGGCGCGGGTGTGTTCGGTCGTGAAACTGCCACCGACCTCACGTTCAAAGGCCGTCGCAACGTCATTGGTTTTCTCACGCTTCCAGACTCGGCCACCAAGGTGGTCAAAGTGGACGCACCGCTCCTTGGCACGCATGAAGACATCGAGAACATTCTCAAGCAGCACGTCGTCGACGAAGTGTACGTCGCTGGTAACCCCACCAAGGGTCCAGAGGTGGCGCTTGCCATGCAAAATGTCATCAAAGTGTGTGAACGTTTTGGCGTTCCGTTCGCGCTGCCCGCGCAACCGTTCCGCTTCGATCGCGCGCAGCCCTACGACTCGCAGGCCGTGGCTGACGGCTATTTGCACTATCTCAGCATCAAGCCTCAGCCGTATCAAATGGCGCTGAAGCGCCTGTTCGATATCGTCTCCTCGGCGCTCGCGCTGTGGGTCTTGTCGCCCATGCTGCTCGGCGTGGCCATTGGCATTAAGCTCTCGTCGCGCGGCCCCATCTTCTTCAAGCAGCAACGAGTGGGCCTGCACGGCAAGAAGTTCTCTATGCTCAAGTTCCGCTCCATGGTGACGAACGCTGAAGAGCTCAAAGACAAGCTCATGCAGCAGAACGAGATGAGCGGTCCGGTGTTCAAGATGAAGCGCGATCCGCGTATCACGGCGATTGGCCGCTTCATCCGCAAATACAGCATCGACGAGCTGCCGCAGCTCATCAACGTGCTCCGCGGTGACATGAGCGTGGTGGGTCCACGTCCGCCGGTGCCGAACGAGGTTGCCAAGTATGAATCGTGGCAGCGCCGTCGTTTGAGCGTGCGTCCTGGCCTCACCTGCATCTGGCAGGTGAGTGGTCGCAACGAGATCACCTTCGAAGAGTGGATGTACCTCGACATGCTCTACGTCGATAACTGGAGCCTCTACTTGGACTTCAGCTTGATTCTCAAAACGGTTCCCGTGGTCATCACCGGCCGCGGCGCTTCCTGACCTTCACGCGCTCCCTGCAAATAGATTGCTGACGCGAGCCTTGGGCGCGCTTATCCTCTTCTCTTCATGAACGCTCCGCAGCACACCACACATTCCGACTCGCTTGTTGCGGTCCGCAACGCGCTCAAGCTCGGCATGTCGCTGCTCGGTACCTGGGCGGTTGCGCTAGGCATCAAGCTCGTCCTTCCCCGCTACCTGGGGCCTACGGATTTCGGCATCGTCAACTTTGCCGAGTCGTTCGCCGCGACGTGGTTCGTTTTGTCGAATCTTGGAATCGACACCTACGTACGCAAAGAGATTCCGACGCGGCTCGAGCACGCCAGCGAGTTTTTTGGGAGCATCTATCTTCTACGTTTGATCGTCACCGTTGCGGTGCTCATGGTGATCACGCTCGTGCTCATGGCCACCCATCGTGAAGGCGTGGTGCTGCGCACGGTGCTTTGTTTTGCGCTTGGTCACGTGTTTTTCACGTCCAACAACACCTACGCCGCCATTCTCCACGCCGCTGGAAAAGTGAACGGGGTGGCCATCCTCAATGTGGCGGCCAAACTCGTGTGGGGCGTTGGCATCGTCATTGGCTTCTCGTTTGGGCGCCATCTCGAAGTGGTTGGTATCTCGTTTGCGGCGTCGGAAGGTTTGAAAGCGGGTGTGCTCGCGTATCTGACGCGCAGGCATGTGGCGCTGCCGCTCACCTGGAACGGTGTGGCGCTGAGGCAGGTTCTCAAGGCGTCGCTTCCGTTCTTTCTCGTTGCGTTGTCCGGCACGCTGTCGAACCGCCTCGATGTGACGCTGATCGAATTTCTCGCCAACAAAACCGAAGTAGGTTGGTACGGTGCGGCGGCAAACGTGGCGCAGCTCGCGCTTCTGCTCACACCTTTGATCGGTTGGGTGCTCTTGCCGCTCTCTTCACGCGCCGCGTCTCGCAGTGAAGAAGACCTCAATATGGTGACGAGGCGTTCGCTCGAGCTCATCATCTCGCTCGCCGTGCCTGTCTCGCTGCTGCTCATGCTCGGTGCTGACGTGGTTGTGGCGATTTTGTTTGGTGATGCATTTACGCCGGCAACCCCGGCGCTGCGGGTGCTCAGCGCAATGTTCGTACTGACTTACGGCGCCATGGTGGCGACTACAGCGCTCATGCGAATCGATCGCAGTTGGTATGTGACTGTCGTGACGTTGATTGGCGTGGTGGTACAAACGATTCTAAATGTCATTCTGATTCCTATTGTGGGCCCCATGATTGGCGAGGGCGGCGCAGGTTATGCGAGCGCGATTGCGGTGATCATTGCCGAGACGGGCATCACCTTCGCGCTCGTGTATGCGCTCGGTCGCCGCGCCTTTGACCAGCGGAGCATCACGCGTTTATCCAAAACCATCGCATGCGCGGTGGTGGTGGTGGTGATCGATCGTTTGCTCGTGCCGTTCACTGCGCAGTTGCCGGTCGATTTTCGCGTGAGTGGTGTGTTGCGTGTGGCGGTCGATGCGTTGGTGTACGCTATCCTCGTAACGCTTACCGGTGCGCTAGACATTCGGGAGTTGCTCGGCTTCGTCAAGCAAGCGATTCGTCAGAAGAGAGGAAATTGATCCGTGCTTCGCTCTTATATTTTGCTCGTGCCTGTCATTCTCACGCCCTGTATCGCAACGATGAGCGCTTGCAGCCCCGCCGGCAAATACATCGATGTGGACCGCCTGGATGATTCGATGATGCTGCCACCAACAGGCTATATCATTGGGCGAGGCGACGTCCTGAACATCACGGTGCTCAACCAGCCAACACTCGGCGGCCGAGTCATGGTGCGCACAGATGGTTTCATCTCCTTCACCTTCGTCAACGACGTACTTGCGGCGGGCAAGTCGCCAGCAGAGCTCGCAGCGCACTTGCAGACGCAGCTCAAGGTGTTCTTGCAGACGCCGGTGGTGACGGTGTCCGTCGAGACTAGTAAACCACTCAATGTCAGCGTGCTCGGCGAAGTGGTTCGTCCTGGCTCCTACGTGATCGACAATGGGTCTAGTGTGTTACAGGCACTAGCGGCTGCTGGTGGGCTCACCGAGTTTGCCGGCTCTGGCAGCATTTTGGTGGTGCGCAACCGGCCCATGATGCGAGTGAAAGTGCGTTACCCTGACTTGGTTGCAGGCCGCGGAAAGAGCACCGCTTTTCGTCTCCAAGATGGCGACGCGATCGTGGTCGAGTAGGCTGAGCGAGTGCCCCTTGTGTTTCTGGCAGCCCTAGGTTTTGCCGGGGTCGATATCAATTGGCAAACTGGCGTACGCCTGGAGTTTCGCGCGCGTACCACGGGCTTGGCCGATCGCGTGACGCCCGTGCTCTGCGTCCGTGCAGACACGCGTGACTGTGTAACGCTCGATTTCGAGCTGCAACCGGACGCGCGTGTGCAGTTTCTCACGAGGCGTTTGAATCTTCAGCTCGACTATGCACCACGCATCATTTTGCCGAACGTCGATTCAGGCATTATTCGCCCGAACGTTCTGCACCGCTTCAATGGGACGCTTCTAAGCTCGCTGTCTCGGCGTCTGACGCTCGATATCAGTGAGAACGCCAGCTACGGCGTCACCGACTTCTCGAGCCTGATCGGTCTCACCTCTAGCTTCAACAACGCTCCGCCTACGCTTCAATCGGTTCCGCTCGGCGGTTTGCGCATCGGAACCTTCACATCGCGGACACAGTTAGGTCTGCGGGGCCAACTGACGCGAACATTGAGTCTTTCCGGGTTCGTTTTCTACTCGACTAGCGGCGGCCTCACGGCCCAGGACCAACTGAGCTTGCCCCTGCAATATGGTCCGGGGGGCCAACTCGATCTGGTGAGCCAGGTGGCGCGCAGTCACGCGCTAGGCCTTCGTTTGCGCAGCGATCATAGCGATTTTTCTACGGGCCAAAGCTTCACCACGAGCGAGCTCACTGGGCGCTGGGTGTGGACTTTCAGGCCTGAATCCTCGCTGACGAGCCAGGCGGGTGTAGCCGTGGTGCGGGCCTTCCTGCCAACGGATGCCTTTTTCACTATCACCGTCGCGCCCTACGCTCGCCTGCTTTACGAGCACCGACTGCAAACCCCTGCCGGACAATTCATTTTGCAACTGAGCGCGGGCCTGGCACCGTTCTTGGATAGGGTTCTCGCTGCGTTCTATGAACGCATCGAGTTAGGGGCGAATGTGCTGTGGCGTGTCAACGATCGTTTACAATTTCGTCTACAAGCACAGTGGACGTTTGCCGTTTTCGACCGAAACTATAACGGGCAACAACTTTCGTTAGCCGATGCTGGGATGCAAGTGCGTCTGCAGCGTCGGCTCAGTTTCGACGCGGGCGCACGGTTTTTGGTTTCCGTGCCTGGCGGAGTTGCCGTACCGAGCACGCTGCAACAACCGCAATTTCAATGGCTCGCGTTCATAGGTTTGAGCGGGAACTTTGCAGGAGATCTTTGAGACATGGCCAAGGCGCTTTTGATGTCATTGCTCATCGCCAACATCGCGATCCCCGCGAAGCTGGCGGGGACCAAGAACGCCCGTGTTGGTTTGCGCCGCGTCGTCATTGGCATGGTCATGTTCAATGCCTTCTACTTGTTCTTTTTGACCTTTCTGTATCACCGGATGGGTGGCTGAGATGAAAGCGAAACCCCACAAACGCGCAGTG
>JBIKMD010000376.1:0-5258 GCA_044359465.1 Myxococcota bacterium | reverse complement strand
CGCCGAAAGCCTTGCGGCCGAAAGCTTGCTCGCTGCGAGACATCGAACCTTGGCCGCTGCGTTACTACGCCAAGGTGTAGCGAACGCTCCCGAGATTGCCGCGCTTGCATTGCGGGCGCACGCGCAAGGGTGTGTTCGCAGCGGCCTCGTGACGGTGACAGTTGCGCGAAGTGCGATTCCCGCGGCGCCGCGTCTTGCACCTCCGCGCTCGGTGTTTCCAGTGCTTGGAGGGGATACACCTCTCTTGGGCGGACTCTCTCGCCCCGGCAGAAGCACGCAGGGCGAGGCGGCCGGACGCGTAGGCACCTTGCACGGAGCCGTACACACCGTGGTTGACGGCGCCCTTGTTCCGCTCGCGCCCGGCGCGGTCCTTAGTCCTCCGTTCAGGGTAGTCACGGGTTCTGACGGCAGCTGTGAGCTACTTTTCAGAGACGCGCGTGGCCACGTGCTACCCATGCGCATTGGCGCGAACTCCACAGCCGTTTTCTTAGGGGATGGTTCGCCGCGCGTGCTGCGTGGCGCCTCGGCGCAGGACGCCGAGCTCGAGACAGGCGCACTGCGCGGCTTCGTCTCCCGGCTTGCTGCGAGAAACCGCTGACTACGCGTCTCCGAGCATTTGCAGGAGCTCCGCTTCGCTCAGAATGGTGATGGGTGCACCAGCCGCGATGAGCTTTGCCGCAGTCTTCTCTTTGGTTGAAGGACCGCCTTCTTTGTCCGCGCCAATCACAAGGTACGTGAGTGTCTTGCTCACGCTCGACAAAACGGCGCCGCCTTTCGCGCGGACTTTCTTCTCGCCTTCACTCCTTGCGAACGCCACCATCTTGCCAGTGAACACAAAGGACTTTCCGCTGAGCGGACCCTCTACAGGACCGGCCGTTTCGGAAAACGTTACATGTTGAAGCAACTTGTCTATCAGCGGCCGCATGGTCGCGAGACCGGTGACCACGTTCTTTGCGATGATGTCACCAATACCATGCGTGGCGGCGAGCTCGGCTTCTTCCACGACTAGCACTGCTTCTATGGTGCGATAGCGATCGGCAAGGATTTGCGAGACGTGCTTGCCTAAATCGCTGATTCCTAGTGCGCGAAGAAACGTGGCCAAATCAAGGACACGTTTTTTTTTTATTTCTGCCATTAACTTCTTGGCTGTTTTGACTCCTGAGCGATCTAGGCCCTCAATGTCTTGCTCTCGAAGTGTGTAGAAATCAGCGGGATCCAAGAGCAGACCTGCATTGTAGCACTGCTCGATCACCGCCTCGCCAAACCCGAGCATGTCGATCACGCTAGCAAAGTGCTCAAGCTGGCCGAGAATGGATGCTTTGCATTCGCTCGGTAAGCTGCAAAACAAGAAGTCACGCTCGCGAATGGTGGGTCTGCCGCAACTGGGACAAGCGCGAGGAATCTCGACCGGCGTTGGCCCTGGTTCGTTGACCATCTCTACGTTCGGAATGACGCCGCCGCGGCGCACCAGCGTCAGCTTGGCCCCAATGCTGAGGCCGAGCTTGTCAATGTAGGCGACGTTGTGCAGCGACGCACGCGTCACGGTGACGCCGGAGAGCTGCACAGGGTCGACGATTGCCACTGGTGTAATGGCGCCCGTGCGTGCGACGCTCCACTCCACCTCTCGCAGCACGGAGACACCATTGTCGCCCTGGAACTTGTAGGCAATGGCGTAGCGCGGATGGTGCGACGTGAGGCCTAATCGGCGCTGCTCTTTGACCTCGTTCACTCGAAAGACCACACCGTCTATTTCGAAATCCAGGTTGGGTCGCGCCTCGGCAAAGCGTTCGTAGCCTTGCTGCACGTCCTTTGGGTCGAGCAAGTGGTAGTCAACCTTTGGAAAACCGAGTCGGTGAATTTTTTCGAGCGCAGCAGCCTGGGTCGCTTCCTGCGTTCCCACTAAATCATAGCCACAGAAAGACAGTCCGTATTGGCCCGACTTTTTGCGATCCTTTTGTTTGATGGCGCCCGCCGCAAGGTTACGCGGATTGGCCATGCCTTCTGCTTTGTACTTTTGGAACACGCTGAGCTTCATGTACACCTCGCCGCGCACTTCCAGGGCTTGGTCTGTCACGATCTGTCTCGGAATGTCTGCAATCTCGAGTACGTTCTGCGTGATGTTGTCGCCCACTGTGCCGTCGCCGCGCGTCGCTGCAACATCGAGCTTTCCGCTTGCATCGTAGTGGATCGAACAAGCGATACCGTCGAACTTGGGCATCGCTACCACTTGGCCAGAGAAGCCAGTTGCCCAGGCCGCGAGCTCATCTGCCGTGTAGCACTTGTCGAGCGAGAGCATTGGCTCTTTGTGTTTGATCGGTGCGCCGAAGGTCTTTGATGGCCCTAGCTCTGTAAGCACGGCGGAGCTCGGTGCGAGCGCCTTGAGGCGATTGACGAGCGCATCGTACTCGGGATCCGAGATCTCTTGCTTGTCTTCGTCCCAATAGAGACGGTTGTGGCGGCGAATTTCTGCCTCGAGCTTTTCGATTTCTGAGGTCGACATCGCGGCCTATTCCACTTTGACCGTTTGGCGCGCAATCACGTGAAACGCCTGTTTGGGATAGTCATCGTGCAGCCGTACTTCGTATTCACCGGGCTGGCCGGCCTTGAGCGTGTCTGTCGTCGCATCCGCTGCGACATAGTGCCAATCCCCCCAAGTCGAATCGGGTGAGGCTTTGAGCGAGAGCGTGACCCAATATTTTGAGCCCTCTTTTGACTTTACGGGGCTCGTATAGGTCACGTTGATTGTGTCGCCTTGTTTCACCGTCTGGTTGCTCACCTTGAGCCCAGGCGTAGAGGAACAAGCTGCGACGAATCCAAAAAGTAGGGCCAGAGTAAGGGAATTACGCATGATCTAGTTCCTTATTGTTGCGTTCGGTTTTAGCTCAGTTCGTCTTCTTGAAGTCGCCGATCATGAGTTGACTCAGGCGCTTCGGGTCGATGTATTTCTTCAGTGCCGCGGCGACTTCTTGCTGCGTGAGCGTGCGCAAGCGGTCATCGACTTGTTGCTCGAAGCTCATGGGGCGATCGAGATCGAGCTTGCGCGTCAAATCGACTGACAGTTCTTCGTCTTGCGCGCGGAGCTGCTCGCGCTCTTTTAGCAACGAGGTCCTAGCTTGTTCGAGCTCGGCCTTGGTGAAGCCGCTGTTTATCGCCTTGACGATCTCCTCCACAAAACCCGTTTGGATCTTCTTCACGTTCTGCGGCGCGTAGATGGCGTAACCGACGAGCACTGAGGTGTCATCGCGGCTCGCCACCTCGGCAAAGGTACCAGCGCCGTAGGAGAGGCCTTCTTTCTCTCGCAACCGTTGCGGAATGCGTCCGTTCAGAAAGCCGCCGCCAAGGAGAAAATCGGCCATCAGCAAGGCAGGATAGTCAGGATCACTGTCTTTGAGCTGGAAGTTCGTCACCGCGCCAAAAAAAGCCATCGCCTTGTCTGGCGTTTGCACTGTGCTCGTGTTGCCGGCGATGGCGTTGAAGCTCGTAGGGATGCGTACGAATGGCACTTTTGCAGTCCACCCTCCGAATCGTTTTTGGAGCTGCGCTTCTACAGCGCCTGCATCGCAGTCGCCAACAACAGCGATGCGCGCTGCCGCAGCTCCAAAAAAGCGCGCGTGAAACTCACGCACCTTGTCGATGCTGAGCGCTTGCGTCTCGGCGATGGTTTCGTCCCACGTTGGCACATACAGATAGTGCGCCGCATCAACGGGGTGGAGCACGCGTTGAATGCTTCTCATGCCAATCTGCATTGGGTCGTCTTTCTGTTGCTCCGCATCGGCGATCGTTTCTCGTTTGAGCGCTTCCAGCTCTTTGCCATCGAGCGCCGGCTCCTGAAGGCTCTCGGCGATGAGGTCGATCACGCGCTCTAGCTCTGGTTGATGGGCTTCTACCGCAATCAACATGCCTTGTTTGATGGGTTGTACTTTCACCTCTGCGCGTAACTGATCGAAGGCGTCTTTTACCTGTTCGCGCGTTTTCTTTTTTGTGCCGCGGAACACCAAATTCGCCGCGGCCAGTCCTGGCGCCCGCTGTTGCCGCAAGCTCAGCTCATCGCCGAAAGACAAAGCGATAGACAGGTGCACCGCGGCGCCACGTGTGCGCTTTTCGAGGACCGCCACTTTTGCCCCGTTGGTGAGCGTTGATTTTTTTGTACGGGCATCGATGTTCTTGGGGCTGACATCGAACACTTCTCCCTGCGCCAGCTCAGCTCGACCTTTGTAGTCCTTGAACAGGGGCTCGAGCGCTGCGAGAGGCGGAATCTCCGCGCGACTCGGTGTTTCGGTAGGCACATACTCGCCAAAGGTGCGGTTCGAGAGCTTGAAATAACGTTGTGCCACGCGCTGCACATCCTGCGGCGTGACAGCCGCTACGCGGTCGCGCGACAAAAACAGCAAACGCCAATCTCCGGCCGCAGCATATTCGGACAGAAAAACGCCAACTTTGCTCGAGTCGCTCAGCAAGAGATCGAATTGTTTGAGCAGCGCAGACTTGGCACGTTCGACCTCTTCTTGGGTGGGTGGCTGTTTGACCACCGCATCTAAGGTCGCAAAAAGCGCGTCTTTGGCGCTGCTCACGGAGTCCTTGCCCTGCAACGAAGCACTACAGGTGACGAAGCCGTGTTCCAGCATGGGCTGCGCGATGGCAAATGAATTGCACCCAACCTTTGCGGCCTTCTTGGTTTCAACTAGCGCTTTGTACAAACGCCCAGAGGGTTCATCTGCGAGCACCGAGGTGAGGATCTCTACGGGCGCGGCATCCGCGTCTGAGGTTGGTGGTGTGTGATAGCCAACCGCGATGACTGGAGCTCCTCCCGTGCGACGAATGCTGAACGCGACCTCGCCGTCTTGCGTTGGCTCCTCGGTGTACGTCGTCGGCAAGACCCGCTTTGGCTTTGCGAGCTTGCCAAAGTGTTTGGCGATGCTCTTGAAGGCGCGCGCTTCGTCGAATTTGCCAGCGATGACGAGCATGGCGTTGTCTGGTTGGTAGTAGGTTTCGTAGAACGCGAGCAGTCGCTCGTTTGGCACCTTCTCGATGTCGCTGCGTGGTCCAATCGTGCTGTTGCCGTAGTTGTGCCACAAAAATGCCTGCGACATGATGCGCTCTTCGAGCACGGTGTCCGGGTCGTTCTCGCCCATCTCCAGCTCGTTACGACCCACAGTCATCTCAGTGGCGAGCTCGCTGCGCGAGATGATGGCGGAACGGAGCCGCTCGGACTCGAGCGAAATGGCCAGGTCTAGTTTGTCGTCATCCGCAGGAAACGA
>JBIKMD010000375.1:0-5259 GCA_044359465.1 Myxococcota bacterium | reverse complement strand
TAACGAAACGCAGAGAATCGCCCCGCTTGACCGACGTAGATAGCACCGTGCAGTTTGCCGTAGCCAATGAACTCGCCGCTGTCTCGTCGGCGTACGTCGACTAGCGCGATGGCGCGGTCGCCACGCTGTACATCGGAATAAAAGTCGAGATCCCACGCGAACACATCTGCCAGCTCGTAAGCGATGCTTGGATCCCAACCCGCGTCGACGATTGCTTGGTACAAAGACGACGTGACCTCGATCTCGACGACCTCGGATTTGACCGCCGTCACGTCGCGATCGACTCGGCTAGCAAGCCCGCCGGGGAGGCGCATGGGTGGTTCCAAGATCCACGCAAGCGGAACTACCGACGCTGGCAACGCGCCTTCTTCGACTACCGCGCGTTCCCAAACGGAACGGTCCAGCACCAGACGCACGAGCACACCGTCGTCGCTGCGGAAGAAATGAAACGCGTCGGTCGCGCGCAGCTTGCGCACATCCACCGCCATGCCGAGCGCGCTAATCCAAGCCTGCGGATCGCTCACTTTTTCGTCGCGCAAAAGCTGCGAGAGCGTGCCGTTGCGTTTGATTTTTGCAATTGATTCAGTGAGGGCGCGTTTGGGCTCTGCCAAGGCCGCGCTTGGTTGTGACGCTGGACTTAACGCCTCGGGCGCTTTGTCCTGGGTTGCAGGTGCGCTACTGCAGGCGCTAAGCCCAAGGGCGATCATCATCCAAAAACGTTTCACCGGCACCACCTTACTATGAACGTACCCGATCCCGCAAAAACAGATGCTCCCGCACAAGAAGCGCATTTTCCTGAGGGCACGACGCAGCACGTTGCGTCGCTCGCCAGCGGTATTCGTATGGCCTGGCACGAGCGCGGAACCGGCGATGTGATCTTGTTCTTACATGGCTTTCCCGAGCTAGGTCTCAGCTTTCGCGACCAGTTTGCGCTGAGCGAGAAGGGTTTTCGCTGCGTTGCTCCGGATCTGCGTGGGTACGGCGACACCGATGCGCCTGCTGGCTGGCGTGCTTACGGGATGCGTTCACTCTGCGCTGATGTGCTCGCATTGATCGATGCGCTCAATGTGGAAAAAGTGCATCTCGTAGCGCACGACTGGGGCGGCGGCATTGCTTGGGATTTTGCCCGCGCGCATCCACACCGCGTGAAGACATTGAGCGTGCTCAACTGCCCACCCGCTGAAATGATGAAGCAAGAGCTCCTGCGCAACCCAGCGCAGGTCAAACGCAGCTGGTACATGGTTTTCTTTCAGCTCCCCAAGATCCCAGAGCGCATGCTGCTGCGGGATCCCGTCAGGTTCATGGTGCGCGCGTTTCGCGCGAACGCTGCGCCCGCCAATCGCAAACGTTTCACCGCCGCGTCCGTGGCGCCCTTCGCGCGCGCACATGCTCGCACCAGGCTTGCTGGCGTGAATTACTATCGTGCTGCGTTGCGTACACCTGGCGTTCAGTTTCTCACCACCAAGCTGTCATTCCCAGTGCAGCTCATTTGGGGTTTGCAAGATGGCGCACTCGGGCCGTGGTTCTGCGACGCTGCGCGCTACACAGACATCGCGAGCGACTTTCGGGTGGTTCGCTTGGAACACGCGGGTCACTGGGTACAGCAGGAAGCACCCGAGCAAGTGAACCACGCGCTGCTCGAGCTAATTGATCCGCAGGCAGTGGGCGTAGGCAGCGTAGCTGCGGGCCCAGTGGCGCCGTACTCGCCATAGAACAACGCATGATGTTGCCTGCCTCTTGGCAGGTGTTCCCGTCGAATGAGGGACAGTGATCGAGCATGATTTGGTCGCCCTGGCTCGAGATGAAGCAGTTGCCGCTGATCAATTGTTCGCCAGCAAGGCAAGGCGACACCACCGAGCGGCAATTTGTGCACTCTGCCATGCGCCAGGTGAGCGGTAGATCAACGCGTGAAGCAGCAGTGAAATCAGCGCGTCCAACAACACGAAGTGCGGGCGTTGTGCTCGTGTTCTCGACGACAACGGCCGCTACGCCAGGCGTGTCATTCGTCACGACCCAAGTGGCTGCTGTGCCGCTCACATCTGTGTTGCCCATGCTTAAGGTGCGATTGGTGGCGCCCGTGACGCAGTTGGCTTCCATCTGACCGCTGCGCGAATCGATGCCAATCGCATCCGCGCCGCAGTTGCGCTGTAATCCTGTGCGAGCCGCGTCCACGCCCGTTGCGCCAACGGAGCCTTTGGCGCCGCTGCTGCCGGACTCACCTACTTCGCCGTAGAGCACAAAATCTGGCGCTGTTTGCGCGTCTCGCCGCACGATCGCCGAGAGGCGCGGCGCGTCTGTGCAGGCGCAGAGAAAGAGCAGGCACGCAGCGTAATTCATGGGCCTCCCTCGCCAATGCAGCGCGTATAGGCGCGCACGGTGTAACCCGTTCCGCTGGTCGTTACGCAGCGGTAACCCGTGGCGACAACACTAGAGGCAGTGATGAGGCCATTCAGGTCAATGAACCCCTGCTGTGCGATCACATTGTCAGCCCCGGCGCTGCAGCCGCCCGAAATCGCGCGGTACTGGGCAGGGCAGGTCACGTTGACGGCGCAGCCGCTGCCGCTCGCTGAGCACGAGCTCGTGTGCGTTGAGAACGGCAACAAGACAGCACTGCCAAGGTTGACCCTAGCATTCGCGCTGAGCGCGGTGCCGGTGGTGTTCTCTGCGTAAATCCCGATCGCGCCCGTAGTGCCAGTGACGACGAGTGTAGCATCGTTCGTCGTCACGGTGTTGATGCGCGCCGCGTTCCCAACAAGCCCATCGCTCGTGGCGAGCAGCTCGATGGCGCGCTGAGGTGATGTGTTGCAGACGAATTTTTCCCCGCCGGCATCATGCGCAAGCGTTAACCCGTTGCTGCCGCAGTTGATGCCAATCCCCGCAGGGTTGACGCCCTGCGGACCTTGTTGTCCGGGTGGACCTTGCGCGCCTTGTGTGCCGGGCAGCCCAAAAAAGCCGTCATCTGCTGCCACTGCGAAGGCGACAGAGGCGGAGACGAGGGCGCAGGAGGCGAACACCCACCAGCGTTTCATTGGCGCCTCAAACAAACGATCCACGCGCGTGTTTGCACGATGGTGCCAACGGGCGGCTGACTGTCATCGGCCCGGCAGCGTAAACCCAAGGCCTGCGAGGCCGTGCCCGTACCGGAAAGACAAGTTGTAGCGAGTCGATCAACAGTGGGGCAGTCCGCAAACAATCTGCCCGTGGAAGAGCACGATCCCGCAAGCATGATATCGCCTATGTCGCACATGCTGTCTGGCGCGCTCGTGCCGTCGAGCGCACGGCCTTCCGTGCCAACGCTGTCTGTGACGGTTCCAAAACGCATGTAAATCGGCAAACGCACCGCCGGTTCATTGAACGGGGGCGCTTCCAAAAAGTTGGACGAACCGATGACTTGTAGCGACGTGCTGCTCGGCGAAACGTGCTCTAGTTGCAGCGCGGTGCTGCTTCCAGTCGCGACCGCCACGGCAGTTGCTGGCGCACTTCGTCCTATTTCAAACACTGGCGGCGTTCCTCCAATGGCGCTCAGCAGCACATTGTTACGGCCAGCGACACATTGCAGGTCTGCGCTTCCACTTGAACGCATCACCCCAAGGCCGAGATTCCCGCATGCAGTGGGCTGCCCGGGAAAGGTGCGACCCGGCGCGCCAGTGTCTCCTGGATCGCCAGTGGGACCTACGGGGCCTTGTTCGCCGCGCCGTATTTCCAAACGTTTGACGAGGCTCCCAAGCGTTGGATGCTCGATGCGCAAATCGACCGACGGACCAAGGGCTTCACGCAAGCTCGTCGCAAACGCAGCGGGAATCACCACCTCTGCGCCTCCGCTGAACGCGGTGCTCTCTAGATCTGCCACATTCCCGTTTTTGTCGATGAGCTGGAATGCCGTTGCTTCCTCAATGCTACCACCTTCAATGCGCAAACGGTCTCGCACGCGCGGTTTGTTGTTTGGGTCGAGCGCGCTGCTGGTGCCCACCACGGCGCTGACACTGAGCGTCTTAGGATTGCCCGATCCATCTGTGGTTGTCGTCGTGCAGCGTCCTGATAAACAGACGCGGCCGTTACACTCGTCGTTGCTAAGGCATTCAGGGCTGATACACGCTTGGCCTGCGCATAGCGCACCGCTCGTGCACTCCTGCGAGGTGGTGCAAGCGGCGTCCCGCTGAATGGGGTCGAACGTGATGCACGCGCTTGCGATGAGGCTGATGAAGAGCGCGCGGGCTAACACCTTAGCAGTGTACTCAAAAACGAACTTCAACGGCTTTTTTCTGCAGATCTGGCTTGGTAGCTGCAACCGTTGGGGCCTCGCCGCTCAGCGGATCGTGCGCATAGGGACTCGTGAACAACGGTAACTTCAGCTGCGCGGGTTTGGGCTTACTCCCTAAAGCGACAAAACGCGGGTCAGCGCGCAGGCCGTCGAAGTCCTTTTCGCTCGCTAGCTTTTGACTGTCTTTGTAGCCGTCGGAGAACGCGCGCTCGAGCTCGTCGATCGCCGTTTTTTTGTCTCCACGTTTGGCCGCAATGCGCGCTAAGTCGTAACGTGCGCGGCCGCGGGTGCGCCATTCCCTCGGGCCTTGGGCGCGTTCGAGCGCGAGCTTGATCCATTTTTCTGCGTCTTCTACCTGACCCAGCATCAAGTGCGCGTAGCCTAAACGGAGCAGCAACTCGCCGCGTGCGTTCGGATCACTCGCGCGACTCTCGAGCATCCGCTGCGCCTCTTCGTAGCGTTGTGCATCAATGAAGCGACTTGCCAGCTCCAGTGACAGCTCTACCTCGTCTGGTGCCAAGCTCAGAGCATCTTTGCTCGCTTCAATGCCGTCGTTCACTTTGCCGAGTCGCGCGAGCGTGTAACCAATCTGCGCGCGAACCCACGGTTGTTTCGGGACGTCTGCGGCGTACGCTTCGAACACCGCAAGCGCGTCTTCGTGGCGCTTCAGCGCGTTGAAGGCTTCCCCAAGATAACCGCGACCTAGCAAGAAGCCTGGGGATTTTGCCGTGGCTTCTTTGAGAAACGCCGCCGCAGCCGCGCCGTCATGGAAGCGGCTGAGCACCCAGAATTTACCAACGACATAGTACGGAATCAGCTCAGTCGATTTGGCAGCAGCCAGCGCGGCCTCTGCTTCTTCTCGTTCGCTCACGAGCGCGCGCGCAAAACCGAGCGCTGCGAACGCTTGTTTCAACTGGGGGGCTGCCTGGGTCGCCGCGGTGCAGCGTTTGACGGCGCCCACCCGGCTCTCAACGTCGAGCACCACTGGCGCCCGCAAG
>JBIKMD010000374.1:0-5271 GCA_044359465.1 Myxococcota bacterium | reverse complement strand
AAACGCCCTAGGGAGGCGATTGATAGTCCTTCAAGTCTTTGAGACCACGCTTCGAGTCGGCGTTGGTTTTGGTGAGCTTCGCTGAGTCGACGTTCGTGTCGCCAGAGAGTGCGTTACCCGCCATGCCAAACAGGTTGCGTACGTTGTCACCAAACATCGACACGGCGCCAATGCTGAGCACCGCAATGAGGGCGACGATGATAATGTACTCGGTCATGCCTTGACCGCTTTGGTTCCGCGCTAATTTCTTCAGAGCTTTTTTCATGCGTGGCTCTCCTCTGGTCCGTTATCGGAGCGCCATTTGGAGCTGTTGCGTTCTATTTTGCGCGATACGCCGTGGCGTCAAGAATGGCTCGCCCGTGCTTATTGCCGATTTGTTTGACCAGCAGCGCGGCGGGCGAAAGACCTTCGTTCAGTGCCTCTTCAACCGGGTCGAGTACGCTGGAAGCGAGAGAATCGCCTAGCGAGTACAAGCCCTGTTTCGCAAGGGCGACGAGCTGCAACGCCACGTCCATGACGGCCAGGCCACCGAAGTGACCATCAAGCCCTTTCTCCGCCACTTCTCGTTGCAAACTACGCGGACCGCCTTGGCCGAGTGCGTCAATCGGCGGCAACTCCGCCAGGACGCGCGCCCGCGTGAAAGGGTCATCGAGCAACCCGCGCCAAATGCCGGCGACCGCGAGCGAATGCTCTACGTTTCCAGAGTCTGCGCCGCGCAGCTCCACGGTGCGTTTGATGCGCGTCTCGGGGAACAGAGTCCCCAAGTGGTCGAACCAATCCTCTTGGTTCGCGAGCGCACCGGCATAACCGCTGGTGAGAAACTCTTCGAAAGCAATGGGCGGCGCTGGGATGAACACGTCATCGCGGTGGATGCCGAACATGGGCGCTTTGAGCCCCCATGCCACGTAGTCATCGTAGCCCGCGTTTTCACGCTCAATGAAATGGAGCAAGCCGGCGCGCGTATTGTCCACGTCCAACCAGGTGAAATAGCGGCGGCTGGCCCAGCCCGTGTTCTTGCCAAGCTCGAAGGGGGAATTGGCGAAAATCGCACTCACGTAGGGACTCGCGCGCTGGCCCGCGCGCATTTTTTCCATCGCGTCTTGTTCGTTCGCGAAGTCCAAATTCACTTGGACCGTGGCCGTGTTGGCCATCATAAAACGGCCGCGTGTGCCTGCACGTTTGAAGTAGTTGCGCATCAGCGGGTAGCGCGGTTTTGGCACGAACTCGATGTCATCTGGATCGCGTAGCGGATGGAAGCCGAGCGTGCTGAACCCGATTCCCAAATCAGCGCCCACGTCGAGCACTTCGATGATGTGCGCTTCGAGCTCCGCTTTGACATCAGCGAGATCAGCGAGCGGCGAGCCAGAAAGCTCCACTTGCCCGCCTGGCTCGAGCGTGACCTTGGCGCCTCCGCGGGTCAGTGAAAGCAGGAAGCCTTCCGTGTACTCGGGCTCCCACCCAAAACGGGCGCACAACTCGAGCAAAAAGTGATGAATGCCGTTGCGACCGAAGTAGGGAACTGGTCCACCATCGCTCAAACGGTAGGAGACCTTCTCGTGCTCGAGGCCGAGGAGCAATGGTCCTGAGCGCTCGCTGCGTCGGAAAATATCCGTGAGCGCGCTTTGGTTGTCTGTGTGCAGACGCGAGTGGAGCCAATCGCTTTTGAGTGGTGCTGCCATGCGTCAGGGCGCCTACTACTCCTTGGTGCTGACGACTAGGGCCCCTCGATTGGAGAACGGAAGCATGACCTCACGGTCTATGCGCGGCAGCCTCACGCCTGGCAATCTCGGCGAGCACGTTTGCTTTGCTGGTGGCGTTCAAGTTCGGGTTGTTCCGGACTGCGTCTCTCATGCGATCGAAAGACAGATGACCTTCGAAGGCGCTCACTGTCTGACGCGCTTCTGCTCGCGTGACGGTCGTGCCCGAGTTCGCAACGCCGCTGATCGAGGTGGTGGCACCTCGTCTAGTGACGCCGCCATCGGCCACGGCTGTGTCCGCGGACTGCTGCGCTTTGAGGGTGGCATTGAAGGCGGCTCCTTCGGAGGTAACACGGGTCATTGGCTTGCTCCTTCAGCGTTTCGCACGCAGGCCGACGCCTGTGCTTTTGACTTGGTGACCGAGCGATTGTTGCTTGGGACTCGATTCCGCAGGGCGTTTTTTTGTGCCCGCTTCGAAATCGATGTTCTTCACGATCATTTCGGCGAGGCGTTGAAGCTGCTCCGCCGCGCGCGTCAGATTTCCGCCGCGCATGTGTTCGGAGCAAGCGAGCAGCCAACTGCATAAGGCGCCGTTTGTTGGGTAACTCGTTTGAATGGCGTCTCGCCAATGCGCGAAGTGGACCTCGGAGAGACCGGTGTTGCGCCCGTCCTCGGGATAGTCAAAATCACCTAGAATTTGGTCGATGATGGCGGGGCGAGCAATGGAGTCCGTAGGTGCCATCCGCTGATTTTAGCGAGGCTCTGAGAATTCCGCCCGGAAATTTACTGGACAGGGGATGCGCGAAGCACACCGTCTAGACCCGTTCCCAAAATCACGTGAATGACTCCGTTACTGGTAAAGATGTCTGCTTCTTCTATGGAGAGCGCGTTCGTGTTGGCCGTTCCGTCGACAGTAAATGGACCAACGCCAACCGTCACATCCTGACCAAAGAGCGTTGTGTAGTCAGTAGCGCTGAGATCCACGGCGTACTCTGTCCCGGACAACACGTGGTACAGCAGTACGTTGGTCAGAGCTTGACCGCTCGGTGGCGGGGTCGCCGCAAGCGCCGTTAGGAAGTTTTGAATGGAGCCATTTGACGGCGCGAACAAAGTATAGCCGCTGGGTCCGTTAGGTCCGTCGAGCGCTGCGGCAATCTTTGGAGCCGATGCTGGGTCGCCATCGGCAGCGGTGATGAGACCTGCCAGCTGCGTGAAGCGCGAATCCGTGGTCACCACGTCGGTGATGCTCGGCAGGAGCACGCTGCCAACGCCATGGATGATGCCGTTGCGCGCATAGATATTTGGCAGCTCTACCGAAGCGCCATCAATCTGAACGCCGCCAGCGACACTGCCGCTCACAGCCACTGCGCCGCCCAAGGTTGGAACGTTCTGGCCGCTTGCGGCAATCGCTGCGGCCGCATCAATTGGGCCTTCGCCCGCTGCGTGCGAAATCAGGTGATAGAACAGGATGGGGCTGAGTTGACCTGGCTGGAAATCACCGAGCGCTGCTATGTCTGCCGGCGCGAGTGCCGTGACCAGTGCGCCAAAGGCATCGTTATCCGGCGCAAACAAGGTGACAGTGGGGCTGCCGTCGTCGAAGACGTTGAAAATGCTGTTCGTGTTCCCATCTTCAGCAGCGACAATGGCGTCTGCGAGGGTCTCGAAGAGCGGATCTGTCCTGACGACGTCAGCAACGCTCGGCAGGAGCACGCCGTTGATTGGCACAAGCAGACCCGTCGCACCCGCCGGCGCGCCCGTAAGAATCTCGCTGTAGAACGTGCTCACGTCGTCGTCGAGCTGCGCTTGGCCGCTCGCGACAGACACGGACAGCGTTCCGCCCGCCGAGCTGAGTGGGTTCGCGAGCGCCGCCACCGGTTGTACGCTTGGGAGCACGTGGTAGCGCAGAATTGGTGCCAGTTGGTAGTCCTCGAGGTCGTCTAGACCAGTCAGTCCGAGTGATTGCAGCAGCGCCGTGAAGGCTGCGTTATCCGGCGCGAGAACCGTATAGCCTGCGGTGTTGACGGCACCAACGAGGCCCGCTTTGACGACGGCGTCCACGAGCACAGAGTAGCTGGGATACGCGGAGAGCAGCGTGCTACGTGTCACCGTCTCACGAACGGCGCGTGGCAGTACGACCGAGTCGAGGCGGTGCAGATAGCCGTTGCTCGCAATGAGGTCGGTCTCTGCGATGACCGAGAGGCCATTGAGGCGCAGGCGACCCGGAAGGTTCGTCGCAACTAGGTCGTCAGTGGTCGACAATGAGTCGATTGGGCCCGTCGCGGCAAGTACGCCCGCCGCGCTCAGCCGCTCTGTGGCAACGTGTGCATCGAGCACTGCGCGGATCGTGCCTACTGCTAGCCCGGTTGGGCCGCTGACGCCGAGTGCGCTGAACAGCGTGGCAAAGCCGCTGTCGTCTGGGGCGAAGAGGGTGAGGTCGGCGGCGTCATTGTCTAGCGCTGTGCTGTAGACGCCCGTCGGTGCTGGGAGGCCGTCAGCATAAACAACTGATGCAACGAGGCTGTCGAAACGGGCGCCGGCATCATTTGCCACGATGTCGAGCAAGCTCGGGAGCAAGACGTCGCCAATCACGTGAATGACGCCGTTCTTGGTGACGATGTCAGTGTAGAGTACGGTCGCGCGGCCATCGAGCGCGAGGTTGCTGCCGTCCAGCGCGAAGACTATTTGTCCGCCAAGGCCTGCGACTTTGGTCCCGGCCGCGGCGACGGCCGCAGGGGAGAGCGTGACCGCTCCGAGCAAGTGGTAGCGTAAAATTGGAACGAGTTGCGTGGCACTAATGGCGTCGAGACTGGCGGCGCCAAGCTCCGTGAGCAGGTTGGAAAAGCCACGGTTTTCCGGGGCAAATAGGGTGAAAGTCGCTGGGTCAGTCGAAAGCGTGTCGGCAAGGCCAGCCTTCACAACAGCGTCCTTCAACAAGCCAAGCGAGGGGTACGCGCTGACCACTTGGGTCACGGTGAGGGTCGCGAGCACCGAAGGAGGCAGCAGCACGGAGTCGATGGCGTGGACGACGCCGTTGGTCGCAGTCACGTTCGGCGTGACAATCTGCGTGAGGCCGTTGAGGAAGAATCCGGCGTCGCGGCTGCCGGCCTTGAGCGTGAGTGGCGCCGCAGGCGTGCCCGTCGAAGCCGCTGTCGTGAGCGAGGTGCTCGCAGTCACCGCGGCCGCGTTCAAGTTCCCTGGAACCACGTGGTAGAGCAGGATCGTTTGCAGCGTCTCTTTTGGCAATGTTGTCAAATCGATGCCGAGCCGTGTGAACGCCTCATTCGTTGGTGCGAAGACAGTAAACGGACCTGGTCCCTGTAGCGTGGCAACGAGGTCAGCAAGCCCGAGCGCAGCGACCAGTGAAGAAAAGTCCGCATTGCCGGCAGCCACGCCGGCGACTGTGCCGTCTGCAGGTGTCACCACTGGGCCGGTGGTACCGGTGGGTCCCGTGGGCGCCGGCGTCACCGGTGGTGTTGTGTCTGTGGGAACATCGTTGGGCGGCGCAGGCGGCTGACATGCAAGTAACGCCGTGGAAAGAAATGTGGCGTAGGTCAAAGCTGTCGACGCCCGTCTT
>JBIKMD010000371.1:0-5280 GCA_044359465.1 Myxococcota bacterium | reverse complement strand
AGCGTGTTGCTCGCAATGATGTCACGCATGATCGGCTGCGGAATGCCGATCTCGAAGCTGACCGAAACCACTTCATCGACGAGCGTGGTGCCGGTGAGCGCTGTGTGCACGCGCGCCGTGCCCTCACCGAACGCGATCGCATCACTCGCGCACGCGCCCTCTGTGTTGCTGCTTAGATCGATAAGTGTCACCCCGTTTTGTTGAAAGTCGTTTTCGTCGAGTGTCGCAGCGACGGGTTTGCCCTTGGCATCCAAGAGGCGCAGTTGGCTCACGTAAAAGCGCAGGTCACTCAGCCGCGCCGTGTGCGAGCCCACGCTGATCGCATCACTGCAACCCACGTTTAACGCGCCGGCAACGGGTGTGAAGTTGAGACTAAATGCACGCGGCTTGGCTTCACCGCATGCGCTGAGCAGGACACAGAAAAGTAACGTTCTCATGCGCGCCTTTTGCTTGGGTCCGCGGGTCGAAACCATGCGACCGCCGGTCGCAGCGTTCACAAACGAAAGAACTCGCGTGCCGTCCCCGCGAGCACTTGGCTCAAAACGGGCGGCGGTAGTGCGAGGCGCTGCAGTGCTTTAATCTCGCGGTCCCAGGCATAAGGAAGGTTGGGAAAATCCGTGCCAAACATGAAGCGATCTGGGCGCACAGAGAACATGTGTGTTGGCACGTCCAGCGCGAAATAGTTTCCGAGCATCATGGTGGTATCGAGCCAGAGGTTGTCGTAGCGCCCCAGCAGCACGCAATACTCGGCGCACTCGTCCGCGCCAATGTGCGGCACACAGAGCCGCAACTTGGGATAGGCGCGCAGTCCACTGAGCACAGGCCGTATGGATCTTCTTTGTAACCGGGGCTCGTGGGCTCGCGGCCGGCATGCATGAGCAGCGGTTGATCATGTGCCACGCAGGCTTCGTAAATCTCCGTCATGCGGCTCGCGTCAGGAGCGACTGTTTGCACGTGACAATGGATTTTGACGCCTTTGAGCCCGCTGGCGAACGCCTGGTCCAAAATCGCACGTGCGTCGGGTTCGCCCGGTAGCACTGTCGCTAGACCCGTGACGTGCGCGCCGCAGAGTGTACGCACGTACTCGTTCATCATCCGCGAAAGCCCAGGCTTGTGGGCGTAGTGAAGGAGCACCACGTGAGAGACGCCGCGCGCAAGCAGAAACGCGATCACCTCCTCTGAGTGGAGCTTGTACCGAATTGGCCACCCGTAGTTGTCGAACCAGCGCCAGATTGCGTCGAAGATGCGCGGCGGAAACGCGTGCACGTGCATGTCGATGATCTCGGGGAGCCCACTCGGGACGCGCGTGTCTTCCGGGTCGTTCAATGCTGGACTTGGGATCTGCATGTGGTCCCCCTTGTTCGTTTTTGGTGCATCTGTGTTGACGCGACGCGTTGGGTGCGACTAGGCGCCCCGCCCATGAGAATCAACGTCATTGCGATCTGTCTCCTTGCCGCGTGTCAGGCCCGTGGTCCCATGGGCGTCGAGCCCGCTAGCACTGAGCCGGACGACGTGGCCACCCTCGAGCAGGCGGCGACCGCAGGAGATTGGTTCCCGCTGCAGACTGAAGGGAACTACTGGCTGCTCGAGCGCAAAGCCGATGCACGCGAGATCAGCGTTGACTACGTCGATGGTCGCATCGCGTATGTGAGTGGCTTGTTTCCGGGCGATGAAGGACGCTGGCTAGGATGGTCGAACAGCAAACCCACGGAGCTCTACTTGTGGGATGACGGCGCAGAAGTATGGCGCCTGTTTGTGCGCTTTGGCCGATCGGTAGGAGCCACTTGGAAGATCAACGGCGGAGCCTGCTCGACGTTCACGGCCAAAGTGACGAGCAAGAGCGCGAAGGTTGCAACACCAGCGGGCACGTTCAAGAAGGGCTACACCGTGGGTTTTACGCATCATCCGTCGCCCACTGCCAAATGCGCCGCACCGTTCACCTCTCTGACCTTCGTCGAGGGCGTGGGCCTCGTGAAGCTCGCATCGCCGCACTACGTTGCGCCGGTGCTGCTCAAGCAAGCCAATGTGAACGGAAAGGCAATCGGTGGCGGCGCTGAGCTTGTGACGCTTGCCGAGCTTGAAGCCGACCCAAAAGCCTATGACGGAAAGACGATTACCATTGTTGGAGAACCCGCCGCGGGTCCCATGTTCTGCACCAAGATGGCGTGTCTCAACTCCAACCCCTGCTGTAATAGCTGTAGCGCACAGTTCCTGCTCAGTGGTGCCTTGCGCTTGACCGGCTCCGAGCTGGGCTGCTCGGGCAATGAATGCGCCGTGGCCTGCAAGCCCTTCGCGCAGAGCGGCAATGGCACTTATGCCGTGACAGGCGTGTTTTCTTATGGCGAGTACGGCAGCGAGCTTGCGGTCCAATCCTACAGCGCCGAGCTCCCCTAATCCGTTCAAAAGCCGGGGGTGCGCGCCAAGACCGGTTGGACTTTTTTGATGCGCAACTAAAAGGGCGGTGTTAAAACCTTTAGTGGGCACGAGACTGCAGTGGATAGCTGCATCGCGTTTTGAACAGAAAGGTAATCGCTCCATGGCCACCAAGCTCTACGTCGGAAACCTCAACTACCAAACAACTGAAGACTCCTTGCGCGAGGCGTTTTCCGCCGAAGGCCGCCAGGTGACTGACGTCTTCGTCGTGACGGATCGCGCTACCGGACAGCCGCGTGGTTTTGCGTTCGTGGAGATGGCCAGCGATCAAGACGCGCAGTCTGCCATCAATGCACTCAACGGTCAGCAGCTCGATGGTCGCACGCTTCGCGTCAGTGAAGCGCGTGAACGTGAGCCGCGAGGTCCCGGTGGTGGCGGCGGCGGAGGTGGTCGTGGTGGCTTCGGTGGCAACGACCGCGGCGGCGGTGGTGGTCGCGGCGGCGGCGACCGGTCGCGTGGCAATCGTTACTAACTAGCTAGCTAGAGCGTGTCCGGAGATTCGCTTCGGCGAACGCCTCCCCGCAATTGAACGGTGGACTTCGACTGCTTCGGGCTGCGGTTGCGCAACGAGACAACGTGGTCGAGGCCGGCAGTCGAGTTCGTAGTCCTAGTCGTAGCCGAGTGGCCGTGGCCGGCGTCGGTCTTTGCACCGAGATCGTGTCCCAAACTGTGACAGGGCTCTCGCGTCGGAAGAAAACTCCGCTTGCAGCACCATCGATAGTTTTCTCAGGGACAAAGGCATTCGATTCTTCTTTGCGCTTTTCTTTCCATTGGCGTCTGAACCGGCTAGCCATTCGCTAACTTGAGCCGGGGAGCCTACTTAGACACGTTCCTGACCCTCGCGTGCACGGCCGCCATGTGCGTTGCGCTGTCTTATGCGCCCGTGCCCGAACAGCTCGTGCCTATTCCAGAGCTGAAAGAAAAAGGTTTCGCCCAAGTGGCGCAGGGTTATTTGCTGCCTAAGCGCGCGGCCAAAGCTGTGCCGCTCGAGGGCGAAGAGCCACCTCCCCCCGAGCCCGAGTCGCAACCAGTTGAAGACGACGAGCCAGCCTCTGCCTCATCGCCCGCGCAGACGGGCATGCATGTGGTGGTAGAAGCCGATCGTGCGGCGCAACTCGAGCAGCTCATGAAAGCTGTTGGCGCCAAACACGTGGACATCACCGAGCCCTGCATTGGCGGCGCCGTGTCTGCGTGTGAGCACTACGCGCTCGATCCCTTCTTCGAAGCGCTCGACGCTTTGGGCTCAGGTGAGCGGCAGCAAAGCGTCCGCATTGTTCACTTTGGTGATTCGCTCATTGCGTCCGACTACATTTCGGATCTCGTTCGCCGGCGTTTGCAAAAACGACTAGGCTCCGGCGGCGCGGGATTTTTGTACGTCGATCGACCAAGTCGTTTTGGCGGGCTGAAAACCCGCGCGGGTGACGCATCGAGTGGTTGGGAGATCACCAAGCTACCGGAACCGCCAGCACCAGACGGCGTGTACGGTTTTGGCGGCGTCTCTTTCACTGCAGCGAGACGCGCTGAAACTTCGAGCTTCACGCTCAAAGGCGCCCGGCGAGCCGATGTCTTCTATTTCGCGCACGAACGCGGCGGAATGGTGGAGCTGCTCGCTGACAACGCTCCACTTTGGAAGATCGATACGCGTGGCAGCCGTGAAGGAAAAAAACAGAGTGTTGCGATTCCTGCGGGCACGCGGACGCTCTCGCTTTCTACCAAAGGCAATGTGCGTTTGTTCGGCGTGGCGCTGGATAACGATGCCGGCGGCGTCACCCTCGATTCGATTGGGCTCCCTGGCGCTTTTGGCGGCGCTTATCTCAAGGCCGAAACGACGAGCTTCGCGGCTACCTTAGCGGCTCGTGACCCTCAGTTATTGCTCGTGATGCTGGGCGGCAATGAAGCGCTGCGCCTCGACAACAATTGGGCCAACCTTGACGCCATTCGAAGTGATTTGTCGTCGTTCATCGATCGTTTGCGTGCGGCGACGCCCGACGCGGCCTGTCTCGTCACGTCGCCGCTGATGTCCGGAGTGACCACCGCCGCAGGTGAAACCCGTGTCCGTAAAGTGACCAAACCCATCGCTGACGTTTTTAAAGCCGTCGCTATAGAGCGCGGCTGTGCGTACTGGGACATGCTCGAGGCTGCGGGCGGCGCTGACGCTATTCTTCGGTGGTCAGAGGCTCGTCTGATGAACCAGGATTTGGTGCATCCCGTGCGCAGCGGCGCAGATCTCGTTGGGCATATGCTCGATTCGGCGCTGCAGCGTGCGTACTTCGTGCGCCATGGCCCCGATGCGCTCGCTGATCCTTCGGGATTGATCGATGTATCAGGAAAAGCCTTTGTTCGGGTGTTCAAGAAATTGGCTCGCCTAGAAAAGGAAAAAAAAGGCCGCGTGGCCATTGTGCAGTTTGGCGCGTCACACACGGCGGGCCACATGTTCACGGACGAAGCGCGCGACGTGTTACAGAAACGCTTTGGTGATGCTGGCCGCGGCTATATTGCCGCAGGAGCGCCGTCAGCGCGGTTGAAACGAGCCAAAATTACGCGCGCTCTCAGCAAAGGATGGCGTGTGAGCGACGCGCTGCGTGCGCCGCCTGGAGAATACTGGGGTCTCACGGGGATTCGTGCGGACGGCCAGCCAAACGCGCACATGGAGATCACGTTTTGCGACGGTTGTCCTTCGAGCAAGACGCCGAGCGTGATCCAAGTGCACTATCTGGAAGAGCCTGGCATGGGCCGCATCGAAGTGAAGCTCGACGGTCAGCGTGTAGCCGTCTTGCCTGAAAAACCAAAACGCGGTGCGCCGCCACTCGACGGGCCAGTAGCGCGCGTGTTCACGATGAAAGCAAA
>JBIKMD010000372.1:0-5280 GCA_044359465.1 Myxococcota bacterium | reverse complement strand
AAGAACACATTGATGAGGGGCACCCACAACAGCGCGTAGATCGCCAGGCCGAGCCCAAGCGTGTCCGGCACATGCGCCTGCATGAAGCGAGCGACTTGCGTAAACGAGCGTCCGTGCCGATTCGCAGTGAGGTCGACGTACTCGAACGCTAGCCAGAGCGCGCTCCACCCGACGCTCGCGATCGTCCACGCCGCGTGACCGGGACCCGGGATCAGCCACAATGCGAGCAGGAGCGCGTGTCCGCTCAGTAACACGCAAACACGCAGCACCGCTTTTTGCAGCGAACGACCCGTTTCCACGACGAATCGGATGAGGCCGCCCTCGTCACTTTTCGCTCCGAGTGCCAGCTCGGTTTGAATCGAGATGCGTTCTGAAAGGGGGGCCAGCAGAATGATGGGGAGCGTTTGCGCGCCTACGACGAAGCTCACTAAAAAGATCGCCGCCGTCGCGAAGATCCACACGATCACGGTCCAATCATTCGGCCGCTCCCAAAGCAGCCCGAGGAGGTGTGGTGATGCGTACCAAAGTCCCAAAAACAGAGCGGTGAAACAGGCCGCGGAGACGCCTGCCGAAAGCATTGTCAGCTTGCGCAAAGCCGGGTCGCGGCGAATCAAGCGCCAAGCGTCGAGCGGCAGCAGGAATGCTTTGAGAAAACCCACTCAGTCTTTCGCCGCCGCTTTGGTCTCGGCCGCCTTTTCTTTCACGTTGATTTTGGTCTCGGCAGCGTTTTTCTTCGCTTCTGCTTTGGCCGCTTTACTGCCGCCTTTAAAGAAGGCCCGAATGGTGCGGCCCGCCGTTCTCGTCCCATCGCGCGCTGCTACACCTGCGGTTTTGCCAGCGCCCTTGATGGTTTCACCTGCGTCACCCGCGAAAGCAGTCATCGGAAAAAGCGCAACCAGCAGAAAAACACGCATCACTACAGCTTAGCGGGCCGGACATTTGTTGGTCAACGACAAGCTCGGGCGTGAAGGTCAAAAGCGGCTGACATTTTCCCGCAACCGTCACTGTCAGCGAGATGTCTGCTTCGCACAGATGCCGGACTCGGCAGCGCGCAGACCGATACATTCATCGGAGGCAAGACACACATGAACGCAACCAGCCCTGCTCCTGAGCTCGAACGCCTACTCGCCGAAAAACAACGCCAGATCGTGGCTGCGCATGCCGCCGGTAAACCACGCGCCGAGCTGCGTCAGCTCGAAGAAGAAGTGGGCATTCTTCAGCGCTTCATCGAGTACGCAGAGAAGCTCGCGGCTGAAGAACAAATGAAAGAAAACCTGGCCAAAGCGCGTAAGCAGCGTGGTCAGCGCAACAACATGGCGCTCATGAACGAGTCGAGCACCTGATTCGTGTCCGTCACGCTACCTGGATGATTGGCGACGAGCATGGCAAAAAAGACTGCGCCGCGTCCTTGCAAGTAGCCGATACCCGCGAGCGCGCGATGGTGAGATACCGTGCCGGATTTTGCGAAGACATCGCCGCGTACGGCGAGCCCCCTTCGCTTCAATGTTCCAGAGGTGCCGCTAATCGCGAGGCTAGAAAAAAACGCCGGTCCTACCGATTTGTGGGCCGCCGCCTGAAGCAGCCTGACGACCGCATCCGCGCTGAGTGCGTTGTAGTGCGAGAGACCGCTTCCGTCGCTTAGCGTGACGTCGTTTGCAGTGATTCCTTGCGCTATGAGCCAGTCGGCAGCTTCTCTCTGCCAAGCGGCGTAGCTGTGGTCGCGCACGGCAGCAAGCGCGAGACCTTCGGCAAACAGATTGATGGAGGCTTGATTGGTGACACGTGCGATGTCGCGCAGCGGCGGGCTCTCGACTTCGTGCAGTAGTGTCCATGACCCCTCGCGTGTGAAAGGTTTTGAGGTCCAGGTGATGCCTCGTTCGGCCAGCGCTGCTTCTAGGGAACGCGCCACCAGCAGCATCGGCTCGTCGACAGTGACTTCGGTGTCGAAAACGGTCGCCCGCTTAGGCAGCGTGCAAACGACCTGCGGCGACAGCGGCGCGCGCCGGCAGCTGAGGTCATCTGCCTCGTCATCGAAGTGCGTGACGAGCTGGAAGCCGAGGCCTGCGAGTGTGTTTCCTCGCTCGATCACGCGCGCACCATCACTTGCGAGTCGCAGCGTGAATTTGTTCTCGAACGCAATGAACTGGCTTGGGCGGGCCGTGTAGCTGGTGCCGGCGTCATCCCAGGACCAGCCTGGGCCGAGTAGGGGGCTGTCGTCTGGTGCACAGAGTCCAAGCCCACCGTTCCAATTGGAAGCACCAAGCAAGGCGATGCGATCGGCCAGCGCCGCAATGGGATCGCTGTCGAAGCGGGTACTCGCAAAAGTGGGATCGCCGCTCGCTTCCACGCAGATAGCGGCGCTCAGCGTGCCGTCTTTGAGTTGGCCTTCACCAAGCATGAACCTGGTTTTGAACTGAAACTCGGGTCCGAGTGTCTCGAGCGCGAACAGTGTAGTCACCAGCTTCATGACCGAGGCCGGCTGAAAACGCGCGTGCGGGCGGTGCGCGTACAACGTCCGTCCGTCGTTCGCGTCTACGACCAGGAGCGAGACGCTCGCCCCAAGTGCCTCGGTTTGGTCTACGAGTGTTTTCAAGCTCGCGTTTCCGCGAAAACTTGCGCAAGAGGTAAGGGTTAGCAGTAAGAGGGCTCTGAGCACCGAACGGATAGAACACATAATCGCACCAAACGCCCAGACTGACCGACAATGCAGATGGGCTGGAGTACCAATGAATCCATTCAGTGGAATCAATGAACGACAAGAACGACGTGCTGCGCGTCGCGCCAGCTACGACACTGCCGTCAGCTGCGAGTTTCATGGGCAGAAGATTCTCGACTACACCGCTAACCTTTCGGTGGGCGGCGTCTACATTCGTACCGGGAAGGTCACGGCGCCCATTGGTGCGCCAGTCAAAGTCACGCTTCGCGTCCCCGGTATGGCCCAGCGGACCGCCATAGACGGCTGGGTCGTGCGCGTTGATCTGCATGAAGACGGCGCGGGAGTAGCGGTGCGTTTTGGCTCCGTGCCGAACGACGTACAGACCGCCATCACCTCGCTTGTTTCTACGCACTGAGACTCGTGCCATCTCTGCTGGGTACTCTGTAGAAAAATTGCCGAACGTCCATTCGTCAGTTAGCCGCGGCACATGCTCGCATTCGTTCTTATCGTCGCGTCGTCTGAACCATTAGCCATGCAAAAAGAGTTACCGAGCGTTGGACCCGCGCGCGGTGTTGCGGTGTCTTCGGTCACGGTGCCGAGCTCGGCGCGCTTCGTCGATGCCGCCGGTCGTTCGCGTATTCTTTACGTTCATGAAGGGGCGGGAACGATTCACGTTGGCCGCAGTGAGTTCAAAATCAGCGCCGAGCTGGCGCTGCTCATTCCCAAAGACATGGTGGCCACACTCGCTACCACCGAAGCGATGACCCTTGTTCGTTTCGAGGTGGAGGGCGACCCCGTCAAACAGGCGCTACTCGCGCACAAAGAAGACATGCTTCCGCTCGCGAGTGGCTTCGCACGTGCACAAACGTACTTCAAAGCGCAGCCCTTTCGCTTGCTGTTAGTTGACACGACGGACAGCGCCATCGTGCGCATGTTCTCGAGCGAGCAGGGCGGCGAAACCGTGGTTCCACTCTCTGGGCAGGTCAAAGTGCGGCGTGAAGGTGATAGCCAAGCGCGTGAGCCCTTTACGGCTTTTGTTGCGGAGCCCAATGTCGCACACCGCATTCAGACCTTTGGCACAACACGTTGGCTCATGCTGGCCAGCGCGCACACCATGGCGATGCTCGAACGTGACCGAGCGCAAGCGCTGGCGAGTGGTTTTCTAGGCGTGATGGCAGATGGTCCGCTCGATGCCTATGACATCAAGCCGATCGTCGAAACGAATGGCGCAGCCCTTAGCGCTTGTTACAAAGAAGCGCTCGGCGAGGATCGGTACTTTGCTGGAGAGCTTCGCGCCCACTTTGTGGTCAAACCGAATGGAAGCGTCCACGACGTCAAAGTGGAACACGCGAGCATCGGCAACCTGCCGGTGCAGCGCTGTATCGCTAAAGTGCTCGGCACCATGGAGTTTCCAAAGAGCAAAACAAAGACTGTGGTGAGCTACCCCTTCGTCTTCGCGCCTTGACCTTTTCTTGACCACTAAACAGGTGGCGTCCATAACTCCCTACATGCAAGCGATACGGCTCAGCGGCGCAATGTGCGCGATGTGCGCGGTTTTGTTCGCCGCGGGCGACGTTGCAGCTGCACCCTCTGCTCACACCGCACAAGTCACCGACGTTGCGGATGCGGCCGAGCCAGACAATCTGTTCGACTTTACGGCGTCGGTCGCATTTCGACGTACGGTGAAGCGCACGCGCATCACCCGAGAAGCCTACGTCAACGGCGAGCAAACTTTTGCGGACGAGCTAACCTACAACCAAGTGACGCAGGCGCTCGACATCGGCGCACGCATTGGCTTGTACCATGACCTCGAGCTGAATTTTTTCCTGCCGTACACCTTCAACCAAGACACAGATTACACCTACAAAGTACCGGAAGAGCTCTCGACCGTGCGAACGGATCCCACGCTTGGGACGCCGTTGTTTGGTGTACCTTACCGAACCTACAAAGGCGGTCTCACAACGCTGGATTTTGGTGCGGCTTGGAGCCCTTTCAGTGACTCGCGAGACGACACCAAACCGACGTGGACGTTGCGCTTCACTTACAGTTTTCCGGTAGGCGCGGCCTTCAAGCCAGTCGCGGACCGAGATCCTGCCGTAGATGCCGAACTTGCTAGCAATGCTGCAAACGGCATCGACCCGAACAACCGGCAACCACTCGGCGACAAGGTACACCGGTTGAAATTCGAAACAGCACTGTCGAAGCGCTTTGGGTACGTGGATCCCTATGCGTCGTTTAGTTACACGCATGCGATCGCGGACGGCATTGGTATGGTTGGGCACTTGCCACCCGTGAGTGGCGGTTTTCTCGCAGGTATCGAGCTCATTCCGTGGGACAATGGCCCCGAACGTCAGCGCTTGTCGTTCGACCTTCGCGTGGGGGCCGCATTCACCGGACCAGGCCGCACCTACTCAGAGATGACGGACGCGCTCCGGCGGCTTACCTACGTCGACAACTACGCGACGCTCAGCGCCAGCGCACACCTCGTGTTCCAACCGATCCAGTACATTCGTATCTCTGCCGGAATTTCGATCGCGCATGAGACGCAGCATCTGATCACCAATGAAAATCCCGGCGAACCTGGGGCAGATGGTGTGGTCGATCTGAATGACCCCGCCGAGCGC
>JBIKMD010000373.1:0-5280 GCA_044359465.1 Myxococcota bacterium | reverse complement strand
CAAGAAGCGTGTTGAGCAGCGTTTGCTGGACGCTGAGAGCTTCATAGAGAAGCACGCATCCGGCACTTTGCGCAAAAACAAACGCCTCGGCATGGCATGGCGCGATCAGTATTTGCACGAACGTACCGCTTGGGAATTTGGCTGGGTCTTCGAGTGTCTTCCGCGCTCGCGCGTCACCTTTGGCGATGCGATCACAGAGGGCGACAACAAAGCGCTCACTGAAGCCGGTTGGCACATCGAGCGCTACATTGAACAAACGATCTTCCCTGAAGATCGTTTTGAGACGAAGTACATCAACGTAGAATACAAAGACGACAAGAAGCGCGAAGGTGTGGGCATCATTGTGCGCGAAACGTCGGCGCCCTTTGTTCCGGCGGGCTGCATCGTGTTTGCCATCGTTGCCGAGTTTGAGCCGCGGGCCCAGCTTTGGCGCGAAGCACAAAATCCCAAATGAAAATTTTCGTCATGGGCACGAGTGGTATTGGCAAAACGCCCTTTGCCAAACGCGTTGCAGAAGGTCTTGCGCTTCCTCACATTGGGGCAAGTGCTTGGGTGCGCCGTCTGTTCACGGTGCCGAGCGGCCTTTCGCGCGAGGAGCAAGTGGCCGCGATGACCGCGTTTTCGACCAAGGCACTCGCAGAGGACCCTGACGCTTGTCTTCGCCATTTGCGCAGCGAGCCAGCGCTCGCCGGCGCGTGTGTGATTGAAGGCATTCGCAATCCGCGTGATTTTTCGGCGCTCTGGGATCCGCGCAAGGACCTGGCGATTTTCCTGCGGCACACCGCTGTTGCGCCCACAGCCTTCGAACGAGGGCTCGAGGTCATCGAAGCCTACGTACGCTGGTCCATCGCCAACGGCCTCGCACCCAAGGAGTCGCTGCGGGAACTGAGTTACACCTATCTTTGGCGCGCAGAGGGCACACCCAACCTCGACGATTTAATCGACGAGACTATTGCCACAGTGAATGTGCCTGACGCCGCACTTCGGGGCGCGTTTCAAAGCGCAGCCCATGTGCACTCAGATATTCCGCCGCTGCGGCTTTTGGTACACAAGGCGCTGCTGTACGGCGGTGACGAGCGCTATCGAGGACAGTACCTCTCGTGCCGAGCCTTCGTCGTCTCGAGTTATCCGGGCTCGGCGCCCACGTTCAAAATCCTGCTCGATGATGGTGCAGTTTTTTCCTACGTACCGCCCAGCGCGCTCTTCGAGACAGTGCCCACGGCGCCTGAGCTCGCGCTCCAAGACCTAGTGTATTCGAATTGTCCGACTGGTGATTTTTGCGTCCATCACTTCGCCATGCTCGAAGGCGAGGTACACGCGTTCTTCAAGCACAAGAACCTGTGGCTCAAGGGGCGCTACATCCTGACCCTTGATTGGTACGAGGGCAACGACCTGCTGCATCTCGTCGCGCTAGAGAACGGCCAGATCGCGTTCCTTCCGCATCACAAGCTGAAATTCGGTGACCACGAAGAGGGCTTTGAGCCGTACAAGAAACTGCGCGCCGAGTGGAAAGTCGGCAAGGCATAGTGCCTCAAAGACGCATTTAGTTTTTCGAAAGCTTTGCCAATGTGCGACCAACAATGGCGCGTGCACGGCGCCCAGACGCGTGTTGTGCGTTCGGGTCGAGCTCCAGCGCGCGTTTTAGCGCAAGCGCGGCGTTCTTGTAGTCAAGCAGTGAGATGTACGCTTCGCCCAGCGAGACCCACGTCTCGATGCTGTTTGGCTTGAGCGTGAGCGCGTTGCGAAACGCTTCTGCTGCCAAGCGAAAGTCCTTCTGCCTCGCGAGGCTCACACCGAGCAGGGCCCACGCATAGAAAGAGCGACGATTGTTCGCGAGCGCAGCTTTCGCCGCGATCTCGGCGCCGAGCCAATCTTCGTGCTTTGCGCAATTTGCGGCGGCCGCAACAACCATTGCCGCCTCGCTTCGCCCTAGCTTCGGTCCAACGATTTCTTCTTCTAGGTTTCGCATCAGGTCATGTTCTTCGCGATGGTGCCGCTGGTGTCGGCCATCTTCTTCATGATGTTGGAGAGCATCTCGAAGCACTTGGTGTACGAATCGAGATATTTCTGCAGACGCATTTGCACCATGGTCGTCAAGTCGCCCAAAGTATCCAATTGGCCCTTCTGAGCTTCGATCTCCGCACTCAGTTGCTCGTAGCTTCCGCGTCGGTTGAGACCTACCTCTTTGGCATGCGCCTCGAAGGCATCAACCCGGCTTTGCTGACTAGTACGACGTTCGATTTCTGCGTCGATTGCAGCGGGTGTCCTCTCGGGATCGAATTTGATCATTCCCGTTTGCACGAGCATGTCCCACGCTTGTTCGTCGCAGTTGCTCGGCTTCTGAAAGTACTCACCGTACTGATTTTTGGATGCGCTCGCTGCTGACGAGTTCAGAATATAGTCCACCTTGGCCTTGTGCGCATCGTCCGCGTTCGTCCAAGAATCCGGAAGCTGAATCTGATCGGTGTAACGGATGACACCCGCTGGCTCGGGGATCCCTGAGAGATCGGCATTCTCCGAGCGGCGATCGATAGTACGAATGTGGTCCTCGGTGATGACCCAACCGTGCGGTACCATTTTCCCGATTTCGTCGAGAGAGCCCAGGAACTCTCCGCCATTTTGAAACGACATCCCGAAGTTTGGGCCAAGGCGTTTGCGCTCTTCGCTCGACGCACGGTTGTAGCTGCCGCGTGGTGTGGATGCATTGTAATCTTCTGACACCTGTTCATCCTGAACAAACAGCCGATGCCACGATCGCCAAGCAGTCACGTCATCGCTACCGCCCTCGTCATCGTAGATGTGCATTTGCACCTCACCGTTGACGATTTGAAAACCCATGACGTTGCGGTCCTTATCTCCCTCCCAAACTCGCCTGGTCGTATCCAAGCACCATGTCGCGGCACGGCCGAGATCGTTTCCCTTGTTGCGAACATAGTCCCGAATCTCTGGCCCTTTGCGCCATTCGCAAAACTCTTTCGCTTTGTCTGGCGGCATCTCTTTCGCGATCCGGTTCATTTCGCTTTCAAGGAAGCGCGCACGGTCTGCTGGCCACGGAAGCGGAGGCGTACAGGCTTTCAGCCAGGCGTACTCCATGGCAAACGAGCGCATTTTTCCAAAATCTGCATCTTGGAAGTTGCTCGCGATGGGGCGCGGCGCCCCGAGTGCTTTGGTGTCATTCACCGCGCGATCGAGAATGCCAAGGTTTGTCCCAATCTCTTTACCTTCGGGAGGCGTGATGTTCTTGAAACCAAGCGTTGCTACCCATTCGTTGAATCCTTTGTGGGTAGCGCGTAGTCGCTCATTGAATGGCGCCGTATTCCAGAGATCTTCCAGCACCTTCTTTTCGGTGGCGGTGAGTCCCCATTTTTCCCAGGCGTCTGGCTCCCCAGCGCCTGCTTTCTTCGGCAATTCCCTAGGAAGACGGAAGCGCTCTTTCGAATTCACATCCAGGGGCACCGCTTCCGGATCGGGCCCCACCCAGTGCTCTCGTTCCGTTCTTCCATCGCCCCAGGCGACCTGCGCACACTCGAGCCAATCATCTAACTTCCAACCTGCGCCGATTTGACCTGCCGCCTCGAGCTCTCGGAACTCCTTCGTGGCTGCCGCTTTTGCGGCCGTTTGCCCTCGCGTCAGCGCTGCAACCTGCTCACGCTTGGCCGCTTTGGCTCGATTTGCTTCCTGCATCTCCGCCATGACGTCGCGTAAGATGTCGCCGTTGGTCTTGGCGACTTTCATCATGACCAAATGCACCAAGGACATGAGATCGCCATCAGTGAAGTCCAAACCGGAGGACACCTCGGCAAACGACGTCGCCGCGCTGCTCGCTCCAGACTGAACGGAGAGCGGTTGCAACTCCCGCGCGAGGGCGACAATCGCATCGGGGAATCCATCTACGCTCTTGCCCGCTTGCAAACGCGCGAACACCTCAGCCAACATCCCGGTGTCCGCCGACCCCATGCGCTGCGCCAAATGCAGTGTTTGCCCCACAATGGGACCAAACGCTGCTTCTACTTGCCGGGCCTCCTCCTCCACTTCAGCAGTAGATGCGATCACGATACTTTCGTCAGTCGTACCTTTTACCCAGGGCTGCTGCTTCAATGCTTTGATCAGCGCGGGCAGCTGCGTCTCAATCGTTTTCATCAATGCGGATGGCGTATGTGCAGCGATGTTCTCGGGACTCGTCTGAAGCAATGCGTAAAACTGTGTCTCGACAATGTTCGCGAGCTTCTCGTTCCGCTGCATTTCTTTGCGCAGACGGCCGGCGTTAGTTTTCACCTCCAACCCTTCAGACAGATTGTCTGTGGGATCGTCGGAGCCGTCGGAGGACAGAGAGGTCAATCCTGCCTCTTTGATGATCTTTTGTAGCTCGTCTTTTACTTGCAGTAGCTGCGGTGACGTCGCTGGCAAGTCTGCCAATGCGCTAATCCAATCAAATGCAAACGCGTCCGCGACGCCCTTGCCGTTTGGTGTGCCGAGCAGCGGCGTCAATTCCGAGAACGCTGCTAGAGCGACTGCAGGATCGCTGCTCGGCGCGCGCGCGTCGTCATGGGTGTTCGTCGAGAACAAGGCGAGGACATCGGTTGAGGCTTTGGTTGCGACCAGATCTTTGGTGTCGACGACGGACGCGAGGCTCGTGAGCCGTGTGCTTTTGCCTCCTGCATCACCAATCCGGCTGCCTACATCCAGTGCGCCTTCAGAAGTGAGGCTGAGATCGCCGGCAACATTCGTTTGACCAGCTGGCGTGGTGCTTTTGGCTGGGCCTTTCCCACCCTCGGCGAAGTTCACGTTCGCACCACCCACTTTTTTGGCATCGCCTCGAAGCGGCGCCCCGGTGGTTTTGTCCTTGCCGCTATCGACACTTTTGCCGTCGCCCTTGGCGTCTGAATCACGGTTGCTGTTCGGCACATTGACTGAGGCTGGGTCCGCTTGAAACGCGGCGCCGCCGGCTGGGGTCGAGTTGTTGACGTTCATGGCCATGGCTCACCTCGTCGATGTTGTGCTGCTGGTGAAACGACTCTTGCTGCTCTTCATACCCGCTAGGTGGTCAGGCCGGGATGGTCGCGAACACACGCTGTACTCCCGCCTGGGGTAACGGCCTCGCTCGAGCGGAGTCAGCATCCCTTAACTGTACGTTAGACGCCGCAAGGCGCAATGAAACTGGGTGCGCGTTTGCTTAGTGCGTCAAACCACATCAGGGCGAGCGCTAGAGCGAAAGCAGCTCCGCATCTTGATGCGTTTGTGCTGTGACACGCGCCACGAGCACATCTGCACTGAGCGGCG
>JBIKMD010000370.1:0-5281 GCA_044359465.1 Myxococcota bacterium | reverse complement strand
GCAACCCGCGCTCGATGAAGGCGCGTTCGAAATCCGCCTGCGAGAAGTAAGTGTACTCTTCGAGTAACTCTGTCTCCCAGTGGTCGAGGTAATCTTTGCGCAGCACGAACTCTGTCGCCGCGCGCAGAGGAAGACGAAAACGCTTGTGCCCTTCTCTCGCGGGCAGCGTTTCGTAACGCACGGGCGACTGGCTACTCTTCCAAGTGCTGGCAAACAGTTCGAAACGCTCGGCGGTCTCGTCCGGCAGCTCCAAATCGCAAACTTCGGGACCGCGCGGAATGACGAAGTCACGAATGATCAACACGCCGCCTGGGGCGAGCGATGCGATCTGGTTGTCGAGCAGGCGGTAGACCGGCTTCAGCGAAAAGCCGTTGAAGCTCGTGACATGGTGCAACACCGACGAGTTCAAGATGCCGGCCAGCGACCCGTCCGGAAACAGCTTGTCCGCGATGTCTCCTTCGACGAAGCGCAGGTTTTTTCGCTGGTAGGTCTTCGCCGAAATCGCGACAGACTTGGGATTGATGTCTACGCCTACCATGTCGAGGCCTGCGTAGAGCGCCGCGAGGTCGTAGGTGGCTTGGCCAGAGCCACTCCCCATGTCAGCAACCATGCCCTGCGGCGGAAAGTGCGCGGTCGTGAGCGCCACCTTCTGCTGCATGGATTGGTTCATGCCAGCAAAGTACTGGGCGTAGTCGTCATCGCTGCCGCGGTCTTGGGCGTCGTAACTCATGTTTCACTCACTGCGGCACGATGCTCGGTTCTGGACTCAGCGGACTCTGCTCGAGCGCCGCGTTCCACGTCGACAACCAAATGGCGTTGCTGCCTTGATGATTCGTTGCGCTGAACTTGATCGGTGAGCCTATGCCAAACTCGACATCGCGCATGCTTTCAATCGCTTTGATCAAAGCCTCGGTTGTAGGCTGCGGTCCCACCAGCTTCATCGCCATCGCGAACAAACGCGCAAGGACGTAGCCTTCGAAGGTGATCGCATCCGCCTCGCTACCCGGATGGTATTTGTTCAGATACGCGATGAACTTGCCGACGAAAGGATTGTTAGACGACAGCGGCGGCACGACTTGGCTGGTGATCACGCCAGGCAGCAGACGCTTACCGAGCACTTTATCTTCGACTGCGACGCCGCCCATGTTCGAGATACCCGCCGTGAGCAACTTCACCTTCTTGTCGCCCAGCTGTTGCAAGAGTTTGAGCGCCGGTAACGCGTCTGCACACAACACGAGCGCCTTGAGCTTGCGTGCATTCTTGTAAAGCTCACCTGCGGCGTCGGTCACATCCTCACTGGCACGCAAGTAGAACGTCTCGAGCACGTCTTCTGTTGCACCGTGTTCGCGCAGCGTTTTGCGCACAGCGGCCGCACAATCCTCACCGCCCGGGCCCTGCTCATGAAAGACGGCAATCTGCTGCGGTTCCACCGCTCTGTCGTTGATGAGATATTCGACGAGCGCGCGGGCCTCTTGGGCGTAAGTCGGCCGATAGAAGAAAAGATGTTTGGGCACTGGCGCGTCGCGTAATGCGCTCGCGCCGCTCACCGGTGCAAACACCACGCTATTGGCAATGATCGCTTCGGGCAGCACGGCCTGTGTCGTTGCGGTGCCCAGCCCGCCGATCACTGCAAAGCTGTTGTATTTTTCGAGCAGCGCTTTGGCGTTCTGCCCAGCAACGTCCGGCGCTGCATTGTCATCGAGCACAACAAGCTCGAGCCTGCGGCCGTACACCCCGCCTTCATCATCATTCACGGCAGCAAAAGCGGTCTTCATTCCCGTGACCAGCGCGCGGCCAGCAGCGCGCGTCGTGCCGGAAAGATCGGCCGACACGCCGACCACGATTTTATCCGGCAAAACGCCGCGGACTGCAGTTGCGGCGGGCGCAGGCGCCTGAGTGATGAGCCACGGCACGTCGGAAAAATCGCGCACCAGCCATTCAGCGAGACACACGGCAAAAAGCAGGAGCGCGGCCGCGAGAATGTATTCCACACGTTCACGACGCGTAGACGTTTCAATGGGCAAACCAAAGTCGCTGACGTTGGTGCCCACTTTGGAGGTCTTGCGATACGCTTGCAGCGCCTTGTTCAGCTCCCTCTCTTTGGGTGCTTGCGTTCCGACGGCTGCCAGGTACGCGCTGAGCAGCTCTTGCGGCGATTGAAAGCGGTTTGCCGGTTTCTTGGCAAACGCGCGAAGCAGCACGTCGCGGAGGCCCAGAGCCAAGCCAAACTTCTCCAAATCAAAGTGTTCCGGCGGCTCGCTCAGCTGCTTTGCCAAGATCGCCTGCGGAGAAAGCGCCGTGTAGGGGCGCTTCCCGGCGAGCATGAAATAAAGCAGCGCGCCTATGGCGTACACGTCACTGCGTGGATCCGCCTGCGACTCGCCAGTGATCTGCTCAGGTGCAAGATAACCAGGCGTCCCCATCACGATCCCGGCCTGCGTGATCTGCGTCGTCGTCTCGCTGTTCTTGGCAATCCCAAAATCGACAATCTTGACGACCTCGTCCTGCGACCCCGGCTTACGCGCAAGCAAGATATTCATGGGCGTCAGGTCTCGATGAATGACCTTGGCCGCGTGCGCAGCGGTTACCGCGTGACAGATTTGCGTGAGCAAACTGGTGATGAGCGCCACGGGCAGCGGTCCACGGGTTCGCACGAGCTGCTCGAGCGTTTGGCCGTGGAGAAACTCCATGACCATGTAGAGCTGGCCAGTTTCGATCTGACCGCTGCCGTAGGACTCCACGATATTTGGATGCTTGAGCGAAGCGAGCGCCCTCGCCTCGCGAAAGAAACGCTTCACGGCGTCTGGCTGTTCTTGCAGGTTGGCATGAAGCACTTTGACGGCAACATCGCGCTTTTTTTGTTCGTCTTTGGCGCGAAACACCGTGCCCATCCCACCGCGAGCGACTTTTTCTTCTATGCGGTAGCGGCCTTCGACCAGCATCCCGAGCAGTGGATCTGGACGCGGCGATTGGTCGATCAGTGGGGTCTGGTCTGCCGGGCACTTCTCACCCGCTGGATACTCATGCTCGCACTGAGGACAATATTTCATCGCGCAAAGAGATCCCTAGCGCACCGATCAAATAGAGTCATGCCCTCGCATGCAAGCGGCTGCACTGGCGGCATAGCGGATGTGTTGCCGTCCATCGACCCCATGGATGTGCTCAATCGCTACGCAATCCGCGGGTCCGAGCTTAGCGAGCGCAACCTGGGCCGCGGCATCTTCTCGCTGCGCATCATCTGGTGACCACTTGCGCAATTTGCGCGACTGAAGCACCAAGCGTTCCCGATGACACAAATCCTCCCGATTCTACTCTTGCTCGTGGCGGTCGCGATTGTGTTGAAGCGGCTGCCCAAGGTCGACCTAGGGCACTCGGAGGCGTTCAAGAAACGCCGCATCATGAACTGGCTGCCGCTCGGCTTGACCTACGCGTTTCTGTACTTTGGTCGCTATAACCTGTCGGCGATCATAGACATGCTGGACAAGCAGAGCCTGCTTACCAAAGCGCAGTTCGGCGATATTGACGCTGTTGGCGCCTATGTCTACGGCATTGCATTCCTCATCAATGGCCCCCTGACAGACCGCTGGGGCGGCCGCGTCACCATCTTGATTGCTGCGGCGGGGTCTGCGCTCATGAACGTCGGCATGGCCATCGTGATGTCGCGCGGTGGTGACCTCAAAACACCCCTGCTGATCCTCAACGCGGCCAACATGTATTTCCAGAGCTTTGGCGCCGTCTCCATCGTCAAAGTGAACGCGCCGTGGTTCCACGTGCGAGAACGCGGGGTGCTTGGCGGTCTCTTTGGCATTCTCATCTCGCTCGGTTTGTATTTCTCCTACGATTGGACCTTGCTGCTCGCGAAACACATCAGTTTCACCTCGGTCTTTTATGTTCCAGCGGCAGTGCTCGTCGTGTGTTTCCTCGTCGCCTTCGCCATGATCCGCGACTCACCAGCCAAGGCGGGTTTTGCCGACTTCGACACTGGCGACGCCTCTTCAGGCCAAGTGGGAACCCTCACAGCCGTGCAAGTCGCCAAAAAGATGTTCTCGCAGCGCGTGATTTGGATCATCGTCGCCATTGAGTTCTGCTCTGGCTTTTTGCGGCAGGCGGTCATGAAATGGTTCCGCCCTTACGCGCGCGCCATTGGTGATGCGGACGGCTTTGTTTACCAAAACTGGGGCATGCTGCTGTGCATCGCCGGTATTCTTGGTGGCGTATTCGCAGGCTTCATCTCTGACCACATCTTTTCATCGCGTCGTGGACCCGTGGCATCGGTGCTCTATGGTGGCTTGTTGCTGGGCGGCATCGCGGCCACGTTCCTGCTTGGCTCGCCTGCGATTGGTTGGGCCGTGGTCTTCATGTCACTGTGCGTGATCGGCGTGCATGGCATGCTCTCGGGCACCGCCTCGATGGATTTTGGCGGAACTAAAAACGCTGGTATCGTGACTGGCATCATCGATGGTTTTGTTTACCTTGGCACGGGCACGCAGGCGCTCATCTACGGCAACATTTTGCCCAAAGACGCTGCCGCAAAAGATCCCGCCAACTGGACAGCGTGGCCCGTCACCATGTTGCCTGTAGCCGTCGTGGGTTTGGGACTTTGTTTGCTGGTGTGGAACGCGCGCCCGAGCAAGACCGCCGCTGCGGTCAAAACCCCGGAAAAAATGAGCGCTTAGGGCCCTCACTTGAACCGAAGTGTCAGCCCTCCGGCAACGGTGAACAAACCTACCACCGTGTCTGGGCTGAGGCCGAAGAACGGCGCTGCGATCTGCACTGTAAAGCCAACAACCGGGTGTGGGCGAAAGCTAAAACGAAGAAGCGCCCCTACATCAGGCACAGTGGCGTTGATGTAGCCGGGACCTGCGATGCCTCCGGCGTCGTAGCGAACGTCGTAATTCGAGATCCAATGCACGCCGCCGCCATAAACGTGCACGCCAAACGAAATGCGGTCACCTACGCCGAAACGAAATGAATGCCCCACAGTCGCGGCAAAACCAATACGATGCGTGGTTCCGGTGGTGGGGCCTTCCGCCCAAGGTTGCAACGAGAGCGGTTCGTTCTGATACGTTCCTTTGACGCCTACTTCGATGGTGCCTAGCGCGCGCGCGGTGCGCCAGACTGGAAAAGACAGCATCATGTGCGCATCGCCACCAAGCGCGCTGCCGTTACCAAGGCCGTAACTAAACAACGCATCCAGATCCACGGCGAGCACCGCCGCCTTGGTTTTTGGCGCGCTCATGTTCACTTCTTCAGTTGCCGCCAGCACAAACACGAGAACCGC
>JBIKMD010000369.1:0-5288 GCA_044359465.1 Myxococcota bacterium | reverse complement strand
TTTTGCTCTTCGAGGTTGAAGGGCTGTCTTACGAGGAGATCGCCAAGGTGACCAGCGTGCGGGTCGGAACGGTGATGAGCCGCTTATTCTATGCTCGCAAGAAGCTGCAGGGCTTTTTGGCGCCCATGCTTGGAATGGAAGCGCAAGACGCAGCGGCTGCTACACTGAAGGACGAGGGGTGAGACCATGAGCAAACAAGACTCGCCAATGGATCCTCACCTGAGGCGCGCGGTCCAAGGTGTGCGCCGGCAAGCGCCCGAGGCGCAAAAGCAGGATCTCGTTCGTCACCTGCGTCAGCTCGATGGTCGCAAAGTTTCGCTTTGGGACCGGATTCTCCTGATTGTTGAGCGTCGGTGGCCAGAGCTGCGGCTGCCGGTCTATGGTTTGAGCTTTGCCTCTTTTCTGGTGGTCGTCGCGGTAGGGCTGATCTCGTTTTCTGCGGCTGGGATTGATGCACCAGAGGTTGATGACATTGAGTTTCCGGGCAGCTCTGCGGTGGTCATCGAAGGCAGCGGCTCGCCAACAACCCTTATTTGGCTCAGCGACGCAGATTGGGACGACGTGGAAGCCGACGACGATCCAAGCGAAGTAGAAGAGGTCGAAGAGGTTGACGCGGGCGAAGAGGTTGAGGACAAGGATATATGAGCCTCGTCGGTCAAGTAGCGAAGCGGTACCGGGATTGTGACGAGGCGCTCGTATGACCCTTGTCGCTTTGGTCTTTCTCCTGAGTGCGGCTGATGCGCCTGCAACCAAGCCTGCTGAGCAAAAGCCCGCGGCCCTCAAAGCAGTTTCGGCAGAACTAAAAATCCGTGTCATCTACGCACATTCAAAAACGAAAGTGCACGATCCCAAACTTGCTGACCTCGAAGGCTCGCTCAAGAGCCTCGCGTACACCGCGTACGAGCTAAAAGCCGAGAACACCGCGCTCAAAGTCACCGTGGGCGGCGAGGCGCAGACCTATGTCACGCCGTTCGGCCGCCACTTGGTGATCTCCGGCCTCGCGCACAAGAAAAAGGGCGACGTCGACCAAATGAGCATTCAGCTCGAAATTCCCGAGCTGAAATTCAAAACCAAAGCTTGGATCAGTGAGGGCGCCACGCTCGTCATTGGCGGTCCCAAGTACGAAGACGGCGTTCTGCTCTTTGCCGTCGGCGCTGCCGCCATCAAGAATTAGCCCGCGCCTCAACGCAGGCATTGTTGCCTTCGCAAACGCTGTCTCACACGAACTACGCTGACGCTGACGCGTACCCGTACGACTTGCCGCGCAATCCGGTCTTCGACTCACGCCATCGCTGATACGCTTTGCTTCCTTGCCCGCGTGACGCGCTCAATCGCGCCAGATGACCTTCCATGGATGCTGCTTGAGATCGCGTAGCAGCTCCTTCAGATCGTCATAAATGTCTTCATCCGATAGCAGCGCGCCCACGCTGCCTTCTCCTCGCCGCATCTTCTTGGTGATGACCTTCGCATCTTCCGTGAGCGCAACCGCGTTTGTGCTCACGGTTTCCACGTTGGCGAGCGTGCGCTTCAAACGGTCCTTGTCCGCGTCGAGCGCGGCATTCACGGCGGCGAGTGTCTTCTCTGCTTCGCTCATCGTGCGTTTGGCGTTTTGACTTATTTGCGGAAGCTCGGTCTTCACTACGGCGACGATCTCTCCCATCTGTTTGACCATGGTGCGCAGCTCTTCAGCGGAGCCAATGCCGGCGTTGAGCTTCTCGGTGATGCCCTTTGCCTCTTTGGACATGGCGGCCAGGTTGTCGACACTCTCGTTGATCGCGCCCTTTTTCTGCTTCAACAGGTCATCAATGTTTTGCGTCAGGCCGGTCGCCGCTTTGGCCAAGCTCTCGAGGAGGCCGCGGTTTTCCGAGAGCAACGAGCTGAAGGCGCCGAGCACGGTGTTCATGCGTGCAATGAGCAAGTCGGTACGGGCCGTATCCACGCCTCGGAGCGTGCTCCCTGGCGCGATGGGCGACCCGGCACGATCACCTGGAACGGCTTCGAGGTATTGTTCGCCGAGAATGCCTTCGGTGCTGATGAAGAACTCGGTGCCTTCTGGGATGGCGTCTTTGGCCTTCTCGTCGATGAGCACACTCAGCCGTGTTTGCAGGCGTTCGCTGCCCACCCTCGGTGCACTGTTGCCAATGAACTCAATCTTCTCGACGCGTCCAACTTGAACGCCCGAGATCTTCACTGGCGCGCCTGGCGCGATGGTTCCCGAAAATTTGAACTCGACGAAGATTTGATACTGCTTGGCGAAGTGAAAATCGCCAATGAGGAGCACGAAACCTACGAGCACGGCGATCGCCGCCAAAACGACGAGGCCCACACGTAGCTCTAGCGCTTTTTCATCCATGAGGGGGCGGACACTGCCAGCGCTCGGCGGCGCACGTCAACCGGGGTCTGAAACTACGCTTGGAGCCGGCGGCCGCGACTTGCTTGTGAATCGCTCCGTTCGGGCGTTAGAACACCGGCTGAGATGCGTAACGTGCTTCAACTCGTGCGAATTGCGATACGGAACGTGCTCCGAAATCGCCGCCGCAGCGCCATCACTTTGGTGGCCATCGGCATGGCCGTCGCAGTCCTCGTATTCGTGCGGGGAACACTGAACGGGCTGCAAGCATCGCTGAAAAATCGCGTCATCTATGGGCAAGTGGGCGTTTTGCAGATTCACAAGAAGGGCTTCACGGCGAACGTGAAAAAATCGCCGCTGCAGTTTGGGTTTGCGGTGGACGAGCCGCTCCTCGCCAAGATTCGCACGGTTGAGGGCGTGACGTTCGTGACGCCGCGGATCACGCTGCCAACGATGGTAAACAGCAAAGACACCACACTCTTCTCGCTAGCGTTTGGGATTGATCCCGTGAGCGAATACCAAGTGTGTCCGCAGCGGCGCCGTGACTTAGGGGAGGGCGCCGTTCCGCATCTGAAGGGCGACGTGGGTTTTGGCGTCGTGAGTCCTGAGCTGCGCCGGCAATTGTCACTCTCGATGGAAGAAGAGCTCACGCTCGTTGCGCCTGACTTCGACGGAACGCTCAATGCGGCGCTTGTGCGGGTGGGTGGCTTTCTTGCAGACGCTCCCGCGTTTTCTGGAGACAAGAAACTCCTCTTCGTTCCTCTGAGTGTGGCGCAAGCGTTAGCTCGTTTGGATGGGCAAGCGACAGAGCTTGCGGTGAGTAGCGAGGATCCCGATCAAGCAGATCGCCTCAAGGCAAGGCTCGAGGTGGCGCTTGGCGACGCCTTCGAAGTGCACACGTGGCGCGAGCTTGCGAAGTTCGTGGTCGACGCGCTGAATAACCAGGAAGCGGCCTTGGGTTTCGTCATTGGCGTCTTTGCCCTCATTGCGATCTTCGGGATTCTCAACACCATGCTCATGACAGTGCTCGCACGCACGCGCGAAATCGGAACGATGATGGCGGTCGGTGTTCGCCGGCGCGCCATTCTTGGGCTCGTGGTGAGTGAGGCATTGGTGCTTGGGTTCGTTGGCGCGCTGCTCGGCGGTGCGTTTGGAACCGTGCTCGTCGTCATTTGTGGGGAGGTGGGCATTTCGCTGCGTGTGCCCGGTGCCAACCTTCCGGAAATCGTGAGGCCCTTCATCACCGCAGTTTTTGTCGTGAAAGCGGTGGGGTACGCGGCACTCGGCGCGGCGCTGGCGGCGATCTACCCCGCGTACCGCGCATCGAAGCTGACGCCGGTGGAGGCGTTGTCCTCATTATGATGCACATTGTTCTCATTGCTGTTCGCAATGTGCTGCGAAACAAGCGTCGTTCGCTGTTCTCTGCGCTTGCAATGATCATTGGCGTTGGCTTCGTCGTGTTTCTGAATGGCTTCTTCAACGGCTTCATCGATAGCGTCATCAAGACTTCCATCGAGGGTTCGATTGGAGCGATTCAAGTGCACCGCGCGGGCTTTCTGACGGCGACCTCGGATCCGCTGCGTCTCGACATGCCGGCGGATGATGCCTTTGTTGCCTCCATGCGCTCCGTGCCTGGTGTGCTGAAGATTGCGCCGCGAATCACTTTTGAAGGGCTGATCAACAACGGCGTCAGTGCCAACATCATTCTTGGCACAGCGATCGATCCCGCCACCGAGTACGAGGTGTGTCCGCAACGTTCAAAGGTGGAGATCGATGGCTCACTCACGCCGCAGATGATTGAAAAGGGCATCCTTGGCTCAGAGCTCGCAGCCAGCATGGATCTCACGCCGGGCCGCAGCGCAACGGTGCTCGGTTCCACTCAGCGGGGCGTTAGCAACGCGCTCGACATAACGATTCTTGGGCGACTCGAATCGCCGGTTCCGTTTGCATCCAAACGATCGCTGATTGTGCCGCTGGTGTTCGCACAATCGTTGCTCAAGATGCAGGGGCGGGTGACGGAGTACGCTGTGCGTGTGGCGGACCTTTCGCAAGCAAAGACGGTGGCCACGGCGCTGCAGGCGAAGCTGGGCACCGACTACGAAGTGCTCACCTGGGATGAGCGTGATCCGAACGCCAAGATGTTCATTGGTCGCTTGCGCGGCATCATCGTCATCGTGACGGCGGTGTTGTTCGTGCTGATGCTCTCCTTCATCGTGAATGCGATGTTGTCCGCGGTGTACGAACGTGTGCGCGAGATTGGAACCATGCTCGCAGTGGGCGTCCGCCGCAGGCAGATCTTGGTCATGTTCCTGGTGGAAGCGATGACGCTAGGCCTTGGCGCCTCGCTCGTCGGTTCGGTCATAGGCAGTGCCGTGGTCTTCTATTTCTCGAAAGCGGGCATTGTGCTGACGCCGCCAGGAAGCAAACCCGCGGCCATGTATCCGTTCGTGTCTTTGGAAACGCTTGTCATCGCCATTGGCGTGAGCGTGGTGGGCGCGGTGATTGCTGCGCTTTATCCTGCGTTCAAAGCGAGTCGTTTGCGTCCGGTGGAAGCGTTGCGCGCGAACTAGCGAGAAGGGCTCAGGCGAGCCACTCGTAATAACGGTAGCCAAGGTCCGTGCGCTGCGCGCTTTGTTCTGCGCCGATGCGGGTCAGCGCAAACTCGCCCTTCGCTGGGCGCAAGCTCTTTGCGGGTTGGAGGAGTGAGGCCGGCGTGCGAGTGTCTTCGGCTTTGGGACCCGCGTGCAAACGTTCGTAGTCGTTCATGCTCAGCAGGACGCGGCGACCGCCTTCGTTTTCGCTTCGCAGCTCCTCCGCCGCGTGCGGAATGTACGCTTTGGCTGGATCGACAAAGGTGCCGCTGAACACGCGGGCCGATGCGCCGCTGCCATACGAGAGGAACGCCACTCGCTGACCTGCGAGTTATTGGTGACTAGTT
>JBIKMD010000368.1:0-5305 GCA_044359465.1 Myxococcota bacterium | reverse complement strand
GATAGCGCACGCCACGCAGCGCCAGCGGCACCAGGGCAATGATGATGAGGGCGTTGAAAATAACGGCGGAGAGAATCGCGCTCTGAGGCGATGCGAGCTTCATGACATTGAGCGGCGCGATCTGAGGAAACGCCACGATGAACAAGGCTGGCAAGATAGCGAAATACTTCGCCACGTCATTGGCGATCGAAAACGTGGTGAGACAACCACGCGTCATGAGCAGCTGTTTCCCAATCTCTACGACCTCGAGCAGCTTGGTGGGATTGGAATCGAGATCGATCATGTTCCCGGCCTCTTTGGCGGCCTGCGTTCCCGTGTTCATCGCCACGCCAACATCGGCTTGGGCCAAAGCAGGCGCGTCATTGGTACCGTCACCGGTCATAGCCACGAGTCGACCTGCGCTTTGCTCCTCGCGAATGCGCGCGAGCTTCATTTCTGGCGTCGCCTCGGCAAGCACGTCATCGACTCCAGCTTCCTTCGCGATCGAATGCGCGGTGCGCGGGTTGTCGCCGGTAATCATGACCGTGCGAATGCCCATGGCGCGAAAGCGCAAGAAGCGCTCTTTGATGCCGCCTTTGACCACGTCCTTGAGATAAATGAGGCCAAGCACTCTCGCCCCGTCCGCAACCGCAAGTGGTGTGCCGCCCTGGTCGCCAATACTGTCCGAGGCCTTGCGCACGTCCGCCGGCATGGTTCCGCCGAGCGCACTCACATGTTTTTCGACTGCGTCGACAGCGCCTTTGCGGAGCTGACGGCCCGCAAGGTCGCAACCACTCATGCGTGTTTGTGCAGTGAACGCCACAAACTGCGCACCGAGCTCTTTGACATCACGGCCGCGCAACCCGTGCTTCTCCTTGATCAGGGTCACAATCGAACGACCCTCTGGTGTTTCATCGGCCAAGCTAGCGAGCTGGGCTGCATCCGCGAGCTCACTCACTTGTACGCCCGCTGCGGGAATCAGCTCAGTGGCCATTCGATTTCCGAGGGTAATCGTTCCAGTCTTGTCCAAAAGGAGCACATCTACGTCACCGGCCGCTTCAATCGCGCGGCCGCTCAGCGCAATGACGTTCTTTTGGATCAGGCGATCCATGCCAGCAATCCCAATGGCACTGAGCAAGCCTCCGATCGTCGTTGGGATCAAACACACGAGCAGCGCTACAATGACGGTCTGAGATAGTGCGATCCCGGAGTAGGCCGCGAGCGGAACCAGCGTCACACACGCGAGCAAGAAGACAATAGAAAGCCCCACGAGCAAGATGTGCAGCGCGATCTCGTTCGGCGTTTTCTGTCGGCGTGCGCCTTCGACCATACCAATGATGCGAGAAAGGATTCACCAGGATTCTGGCTCACGCGAACGATGATCCGATCCGAGAGCACCTTGGTTCCGCCAGTCACCGCCGAGCGGTCCCCGCCGGCTTCCCGAATCACTGGAGCAGATTCGCCGGTGACTGCGGACTCATCGACGGATGCAATGCCTTCGATGATTTCACCGTCCGCAGGAATGACACCTCCCACTTCTACAATGACGAGCTGCCCCTTGAGTAGCTGCGACGCGGCCACCAATTCCTCTTTGGCACCGAGCAGCCTACGCGCCATGAGATCGCGGCGCATACGGCGGAGCGAATCAGCTTGCGCGCGGCCGCGTCCTTCAGCCAGAGCTTCGGCGAAGTTCGCGAAGATCACAGTGAACCAAAGCCAGAGCGTCACGCAGATGCTGAACCACATCGGCGCAAGTTTGGTCGTGGCAAAGGCGTCACGGACGCAGAGCACGGTGGTGAGAGCACTCCCTACCTCCACCATGAACATCACGGGATTCTTCACCATATAGCGCGGCGAAAGCTTGAGCAGGCTCTGCGTGATCGCTTGTTTCACGATCCCGGAATCGAAGGTGCTGATGGTTTCTTTGCGGCTCACGTCAGTACAACTTTCCGCCAGCCGCGAGGAAATGTTCCACGACCGGTCCGAGTGCGAGTGCAGGGAAGAACGTGAGCGCACCAAGAACGATGATCACACCCACGAGCAAAAACGAAAACAACAAACCATCCGTTGGAAACGTGCCTGGACCAGGAGCGACTGTGCGTTTTCCGACCATGCTGCCGGCAATCGCCAGTGCCGGAACGACCATCAGGAAGCGTCCGCCCAGCATCGCGAGCGCGAGCGTACCATTCCAGAATGGCGTGTTCGCATTGAGACCTGCGAACGCAGATCCATTGTTGCTGGCCGCAGAGGTGAACGCGTAGAGGATTTCGCTCAGACCGTGAGGGCCGCCGTTGTTCAGCGATCCGGTGCCGAGCGTGGTGACGGATGCGAGTGCAGACAGACTCAGAATGAGTAGAGGGAAGATGAGGGCGTAAAGCATGGCCAGTTGGATCTCTTTCGCCTCTACTTTCTTTCCCAAATACTCAGGTGTGCGGCCAACCATGAGACCCGCAATGAAGACGGACAAGAGCACCATCACAAGAATGCCGTACATGCCCGCACCCACGCCGCCAAAGACCACTTCGCCTAACTGCATGTTGGCAAGCGTCACGAGCCCGCCAAGGGGTGTAAAGCTGTCATGCATCGCGTTGACCGCGCCGCACGATGCGTCTGTCGTGACGGTTGCGAACAACGCCGACGCAGCCACGCCAAAGCGCGTCTCTTTCCCTTCCAAGTTTCCGACGCCCGACCCCGCGGGCAGACCGGTGAGCGCCGCATTGTCATTCGATTCGGCCCAGTAGAGAACGACAACACCAACGGTCCACAAGAACGCCATGGCGGCAAAGATCGCCCAGCCCTGTTTTTGGTGCTTGGCCATCCGGCCGTAAACGTAAGTCAGCGCAGCCGGTATGGCGAAGATCAGAAGCATCTGCACCAGATTCGTGAGCGGCGTGGGATTTTCGAAAGGGTGTGCGCTGTTAGCGTTGAAGAACCCGCCGCCGTTGGTACCAAGCATTTTGATCGCTTCTTGTGAGGCGACCGGTCCCATGGCGATGGTCTGCTTGAAACCGTCTATGCCAACCACGTCGACATAAGCTGCGAAATTTTGAATCACCCCTTGGCTCACAAAAAACAACGCGACGATCAGCGACAACGGCAGCAGCACGTAGAGTGTGCCGCGCACCAAATCGACCCAGAAGTTGCCTAGCGTTTTGAGTTTCGCCTCCTCCCCCTGACGCGTGAGCCCGCGCATGAGTGCCAAGGCGGCGCCCATGCCTGCCGCAGCCGAGACGAAGTTCTGCACCGTCAAGGCCGTTGTCTGCACGAAGTACGAGAGCGATGATTCGCCTGCGTAGGATTGCCAATTCGTATTCGTGGTGAAGCTCGCCGCTGTATTGAGCGCCAGCCAAGGCTCAACCGCGGAGAAAGCGCGTGGGTTCAGAGGCAAGCTTCCCTGCAAGCGCAGCAAGGCGTAAGTTACAAACACACTGAACGCACTGAATGAGAGAAACGATGCGGCGTATTCGCGCCAACTCTGCTCACGGCCTTGCGCAGTAACGAGCAGTTTGTAGAGCCCGCGCTCGATGGGACCGAGCACACCAGGGAGTGGAGGTGTGCCCTCGAAAACCCGTAGCAGATACAGGCCGAGCGGCTTGGTGATGGCAAGCACAAGCACAATGAAGATCGCAATCTGCAACCAGCCATTCAGATTCATGATTGACTCAAAACCACTTCGGACGAAGCAGCGCGAAGATGAGGTAACCCAAGAGAAAAAGAGCGGCGAGTCCGCCTAGCCAGTCATCCGGCACCATCACTGACTCCTACAGGCCGTCGCAGCCGGCGACGTACGCCTGCGACATTGCGAAAAAGGTGACGACAAGAACCACCATCAGGCCATCGAGCATCGAGCGCTCCTCCGGCGGAGCAGCTAGCAGGGACCATGCCAACGCATGCGACGTTCTACGTGACAAAGCGCCTGGACGACATTGCAGGATGCAAGCTCTAGCCTTTGGCAGATTGCAGAACGCAAGATTGACTGGTGCACGCAGTGCGCGCACAAACAGAGCGTGGAACTGCCAAGAAAACTGCGTGTTCTTGTAGTCGACGACGAACGCAACATTCGCACGACACTCAGCGCGTGTTTGGAAGCCTTGCACTGCGAGGTGACGGCGGTGGCATCGTCGTCAGCCGCCGTGGTCGCGTGCTCGCAGACCACCTTTTCGCTAGCCTTCGTCGATTTACGGATCGGCGATGAGAGCGGAATCGATCTCATCCCAAAGTTGCTTGCGGCGCTACCATCGCTTCACATCGTTCTCATCACCGCGTACGCGACAGTGGATAGCGCGGTCGAAGCGATCAAGAAGGGCGCAGCCGACTACCTAGCAAAGCCATTCACGCCCTCACAAATCGCGCATCTCGTCGCGCGCGTCGTCGAGCGGCGTCAGCTCACAACCCGCCTCTCTGATCTCGAAACTCAGGTCAAAAACGCTTCGCCCGAAATCGATCTCAGCACTGAAGCGCCCAAGATGAAAGCAGCGCTGGAAATGCTGCTCAAAGCGGCAGAGTCCGAGGCATCCGTACTGCTTCGCGGAGAAAGCGGCACGGGCAAGAATCTGTTCGCGCGTGCGCTGCACAAGCGTAGCCCTCGGGCCAACGCACCGTTCGTCATCGTCAATGTGGCCACGCTCAGCAACGAGCTGATCATGAGCGAGCTCTTTGGTCACACGCGCGGTGCCTTCACGGGCGCAGTACGTGACCAACCGGGCAAAGTAGAGGGTGCAGACGGTGGCACCTTGTTTCTAGATGAAATCGCCGAGCTGCCGCCAGAGGCCCAAGCCAAGCTACTGCGCTTTCTGCAAGATCACGAGTTCGAACGCGTGGGCGAGACGCGCACGCGCCACGCGGACGTGCGCATCGTTGCCGCAACGAACCGGCCCATGGAAAAAATGATCGAGGCGGGCACGTTCAGAGAAGATTTGTTCTACCGCATTTCAGTCGTCGACGTGACGGTCCCTTCCCTACGCGAACGGCGTGAAGACATTCGTCAACTCGCGCACAGTTTTCTCGCCTTCTTTGCGGCCTCCATGCGCCGCGCGGTGATCCCAGAGCTCGATGCGGCCGCAATGACTGCGCTGCAGAATTACGACTGGCCTGGCAACGTGCGCGAGCTACGCAACACCATCGAGCGTTTGCTCGTGCTCAACTCGGCGCAAACCCTCACCATCGAAGCGCTTCCGGACAGGCTACGCAAAACACCGTCCGCACATCATCCCGAGCTTGGAGGAGACTTCACGCTCGAAGAAGTCGAACGTGAGCACATCTTGCGCGTGATGAATCGCGTGGGGACACAAGAGGCAGCCGCGCGCGTCCTCGGGATCGACACGTC
>JBIKMD010000367.1:0-5309 GCA_044359465.1 Myxococcota bacterium | reverse complement strand
GCTTGTCTGAAGACAAACTGCAGGTTCTCGACCTGGTGGATCTCTCCACGCTGTATGTGGATGCGGACGTGAGCGAATCCAAGCTCGGAGTCGCCCGAGTCGACATGCCCGCTGACGTGGTGCTCGACGCTTTTCCGACGCGCCATATCGAGGCAAACGTTGCCGAGCTGCGGCCAGAAGTGAACAAAGAAACCTCTACGGGTGTCGTGCGCTTGCGGCTCGCTTCACGTGAGCCTGATGTGCTCGTGAATATGGCTGCGCGCGTGTCGTTTCTCAAACGTGCTGTGCCCATGGAGCAGCGCCGGGCACCGCCTCAAGTGTCAGTTCCTGTCTCTGCGGTCGTTGAGCGTGATGGCACGAGTGTCGTGTTCGCTTACGCCGAAAACGGCGTCGCGAAGCTTGCTGTCGTCAAAGGCGAAACCTTCGGCAGCGAGGTCGAGATAAAATCAGGTCTCAAGCCTGGAGATCGTGTGGTGCTGAGCCCTCCAGAAACGCTCGAAGATGGCCGCGTAGTCGAGTTGATTCCTTGAGCAGCCCCAAAGAAGACGAAATCATCGAAGTGGACGCCATGGAGGATGAGGTCACGCTCGCGCTTCCTCAGCCTGTGGCACCGATTGCACCGCCAAAGCCTAACCAGGCCAAGCTCGATGAGCTCGAGCGTGTGCGCCGCGCCGAAGAAGAGATTGCGCGCATGGGCGCCGCTGAATCGCCCAAGGTGCTCACCGCTCAGCCCCTAGCCTTGCTCGACGACGTTGAAGGCTTTGTCGATAAGAACATGCAGCCCGAGACTTTGGAGGCACTCGCGCCGCCTATGCCGGGACCTTCGGACGCTGCCGATGCAAAGCCGGTTCGCGAGCTGGCGCTATCGCTCGTGGACGTTGCCAAGTCGTATTACAAAGGCAGCCTCGAAGTTCGCGTGCTCGATGGGCTCGATCTCGAGATTCCTCAAGGCAGCTTCGAAGCGCTCATGGGGCCGTCTGGTTCTGGCAAGTCGACGCTCCTGCATTTGATCGCAGGACTTGACCGTCCAACGGCTGGTTCCATTCGTGTCGCCGGCGCGGACCTTGGCAGCATGAGCGAAGAGCAGCTCTCGCACTGGCGCGCGCGGACGATTGGCTTCATTTTCCAGCACTACAATTTGCTGCCAGCGTTGACCGCCGCGCAGAATGTGGAGCTACCGCTCTTACTGCGTCGCGAGCTGACCAAAGCGCAGCGGCAAGAACGCGTGCGTATTGCGCTCAAAGTGGTGGGGCTCGAAGACCGCTTGGCTTATCGTCCGCGAGAGCTGTCTGGTGGACAAGAGCAACGTGTGGCGATTGCACGCGCGATTGTGACTGACCCCAAGATCTTGATTTGCGACGAACCCACCGGCGATCTCGATAGGGCAAGTGCGGATGCCGTGCTCGATCTGCTCTGTGAGCTGAACCGCCAATTCAACAAGACCATTTTTATGGTGACGCACGATCCTGAAGCAGCTTCACGCGCTACCTCCACGCGCACCTTGTCCAAGGGGCGCCTCGCTTGAGCCTTAGCAGGTTCATTTGGATTGGGTGCACACGTAACCCGATTCGTTTCGTGCTCAGTCTACTCGGGGTTGCTACCGCAGTGTGGGGACTCGCGCTCGTGCGCACTGCCTCAGACCTTTGGCATCACGCCATCGAGGCTGCCGCTGAAGATACGCTGATCATTCGCAGCGCTTTGCCGCAAAAGCCCGAGTTGCCAATCGCCTACGCCGTCGCGCTCGAAAAAGCCGAAGGCGAAATCGAAGTACTGACGCTGCGCTACGCGGTGGATTTGGTGCAGGGCAACGCCAGGCCGCGCCGGGTGATGGTAGAGACGACTCAGGCGGAATCCAAACGACCTGCGTCGGAGCTCTTTGTTCCGCCTCGGTTGGTTGAGCGCTACGGCTTGTCTGGTTCGGACGTCGCACTGCGCAGCAAGCAGGGCACGACGCCGCTCAAGCTAGCCAGCCTTGGCACCGTGATCCGTGCGCCGGGATACGCGTTCGAGAAAACCGAGTGCGATGAGATCAAGATCAAGCTGCGCTCCAAGTCACTCGCCGAGATTGTGGCGAAGCGGGTGGATTCCATGTTCGAAAACGAGCGCATTCCGACGATGACGCAGACCGAACATGCCATGCAGAGTGAGTTGTCTCGCTCGCTGTCTTCTCTGTTTCGTCTGATTGATGGGCTGAGCGTAGCGCTCTTGTCGATTATTGCGATGGTGATTGCCGCGATGATCGGCCTCGCGACGGCCGAACGGACCACCGAGTATGCCGTCCTGCGAGCGCTTGGTTTTGCGCCAGCGCAGATCTTGATCATCGTTTGCTCCGAGGCTGTATTGACAGCGGCGCTCGGGGCCTCGCTCGGTGTCGTGCTCGCGCTCCTTAGCTCGCGCGCACTCGGTAGTGCGTTGATCGTCGCCATGCCCGACCTTGCGTTCGACACCGCGGTTTCATTCACTGCGCTTGGGTTTGGTTTTGCCGGCGCCTGCGCCCTCGCGCTCTTATCCGCGATCATTCCTGCCACGACTGCCGCGCGCACCATTGCAGCCGAAGCGCTGCGCAAGCAGGAGAGCTGAGCGCATGCTGATGTTGCTTGCGTACAATCTTCGCAGCTTGCGTGACAGACCAAAGGCCACGCTCGGCGCGCTCTTGTCTCTGGCCATTGCGGTATTCGTTTACGCTTGTACGCATATGATTGTGACACACATTGCGCAGGGGCTTGCGCGGGCGGGGTCTGATCGCACCATTGTCATCACCTCACGCGGCTCTAGCGGCGAGGGAACGAGCCGGGTCCAAGAGCGTGATGCTCGCTTACTCGACACCTTTGAAGAGCTCGTCATGTTCGATGGCGGCGCACGCTGTGCGGCTGAGCTCGTGGTGCCTCTCCGCGTCCAAGGTAATGACCGCCGCGTCGAATCTGTGACGCTGCGAGGGGTCTCTAGCACTTCGTTTTTTGTACGTGAAATGCGTGCGGTGAGCGGCCGCCCGTTGGTGCTAGGCAGCGACGAAGTCATGGTGGGGCGTCTCGTGCGGGAGCGCCTCGAACAAAGCGGTGTGTTGCGCCAAGGTCGGTTGCGTTTGTCCGCAGCGCGTGAGCTCACGGTAGTAGGTGAGTTCCGCGCGAGCAACCAAGCGCTCGACTCGGAAGTGTGGATGGACTTGCAGGCTGCGCGGGCCTTTTTTGCCGATGCTTCAGCCACGAGCAGCATCACGGCGGTGCTGCGTGATGCGGCTGTCTTCGACACCTTCGCGCAGCGGGTGAGCCAAGAAGCGCGGCTCGATGTGACCGTAGAACGCGAGAGTCAGCACTACGGTCAACGCACGCGCGGTTTGTCTCTGCTGCTCGAATGGCTTTCCATTCTCGTTGCTGCAGTGCTCTTGCTCGCGGCCATTTTTGGTGCCGCCACGACCATGTTCGCCCTAGTCCGCGCACGTCAGCGCGAGGTGGGAACGCTCAAAGCGCTCGGCTTCGAACGCGTCACAATCATGCGTGCGTTTATTCTCGAGACGCTCGTCCTCTCGCTGGCGGCGTACGCGCTCGGCATGACTGCTGCGAGCTTGATGCGCTTCGTAGATGCAGCGTCGTTCAGTGGCGCAAGCGGTGAAGTGGTGGCGCTCGTCTTCGCTCCAACACGCGCCGTCGCGCTTGCCTCACTCGGCGTAGCGTTGGTGCTCGGCGCACTCAGTGGCTATGTCCCCGCGCTTTTTGCCGCACGCATTTCACCTATGGAAGCGATTCGCGGCTGATCACGCCGTCAGTCCGCTCAGTGACCACGGCGCTCACGATCACTTTGCTTGCCAAGTCGTAACGTGCATTCACCGCGCTTCTGGTCCCGCATGCAGCGCGCAATGTGGAGAGGACGGCGGGAGACTCCGCGTAGTAGATTCCTGAGAGACGCGAGAACGCCACTTTCATGCGGCCATCACCAGCTCCGGTGATCAACCAAGGAACGTCGTGCAAAGGAAGCGATCCAAAGTCGGTCATGCGGCACCCGCCTCGAGCTCCCGCAGCGTGTCGTAGAAGTGACTCGCGATCATGTCTGCTTCGACCACTTTGTAGTCCTGGTTCCAAGCCTCAGCGTCTTTAGTGTCTTGTTCCCGCCAAGTCGTAGGCGCGGTTGGTCGGTCGAGTGGATGCATGATGAAGCGTGAAGTGTAATAGACTGAGGTCTCTGGTTTGCTCGTGCCTCGCATCCGCGTTTGCCAGGCTTCCACAGTGAGTGGCTCGTCACCGAGTGAAGGGTCGAGCACTCGGCGCTGCACGCCCTCGTTTGTTTGTACGAAGACGCACGCCGCAACGTGAAACATCGCGAAGGTGTAACCGAGAGGGTGAGCGCTCGCCGTGATACGCAAGTCGCCACCGCCGGGAACGCAAAACACTTTCTCGCTATATACGCCGTCCGCTTCGAGCTTGCGCGCAGCCACGTGCGCGCGAAAGATGCAGCCTTCATCCACGAATCGGTGCGGAATCTCTGGATCGTTTTTCAGCTTGTCGAACGCAGCATTGCATTCAGTCTCAGACAGCACGAAGCTCTTCACCCTAGCCGTTGCCTGCGTGCGAATCGCCAGGACACTCGCTGTTGGCCCCTGGGCTGCCGGGCTAGCCGCATAAACCGACCGTACCGCGCGCTCGAACGCGTCGACGTCACGTACCGCTGGCGACACACCTGCGGCGGCGAGCGCTTCGACTTCGCTCACCGGCAGTTGCACGCCAAAACACTGCCGAAGCAGGTCGGCAGAAGACAAAGCTCCGTTCATCGCCTTGGGTTTCGGCGAGGAGCCTCGTGAAGTTTCGTGATTCTGCGACGGTCATCGCGAGAGCAAGCTACGCTTTGCAATGACTTGCGCAGCGGCATGTTCATGGCCAAAGGATCGGAGCCGTCCGTGGATTGTACGAGATGAGTGCGGCCGCCCAGGCGTAGGCTTCGTCTTGCTTGCTGAAGACTTTGTACGGAACCTTGGCTGGCGAAACGGCGATGATTGCCGACAGGACTAGGCGGAACACTTCGCCAGGGAAAACAAAGGCCGCACCTTTGTAGTGCTCGCGCATTGCTTCCTCGTGCCTCTTGGTGAACTCGCCGTAGGCGCTGATGGTCGAACGTTCGAGGTGGCCACGCCGCTTGACGATAGTGATGGAGGCGAATGGCTGCTTTCGCGCGAGCAACGCTTCGAGCGCCTCGAGGTAGCGCGCCATTTGGGCGTCGTCGATGACGGCTCCGACCCGCTGGATCACCAAAGGGAAGTTGCTCACGTCAACTTCGATGCCGGGGTCGTTTTCGCTGAACACGAACTATTGTGTACCGCA
>JBIKMD010000366.1:0-5310 GCA_044359465.1 Myxococcota bacterium | reverse complement strand
GCTCGGTGCCATGCTCATGGTCGGACGAGAGCTGTCCCGTCCGGATTGGTTGAATTTTGCGCAAGGGGTGGCCAATCAGCTCTCGATCGCGATTGGGCTCGTGCGTGCAGTTGAAGAGCAGCAGCGTTCGGAACGTCTTGCGCGTGAGAAAGAACGCTTGATGCGCACCGTTCTCGATAGCTTGTCAGAGGGTGTGATCGTTGCCAACATGAGCTCCAATTCCATGGAGTGGAATGCGGCAGCCAAGAGGCTCGCGCCGGATCTGCGCATTGATGCGCAAATGAAAAGCCTTCCGCTTCTCAATGAAGACGGGACCGAGCTGGCACCAGAACGCACACCGCTCGCGCGCGCACTTCAGGGCGAAACCGTGGTTGATGAGACCTATGGCAGCGTTCGGGCGGAGCGCGCCGATGAGTCTACCTGGCTCACCATCAGCGCCACGCCGCTTGTGGCTGCAAGCGGTGAGAGAACCGGCGCCGTCGTGGTGTTTCGTGACGTGACGCAGAAACGCAAATCCGAAGCGCAGCTCATTGCCTCTGAACGTATGGCCTCTGTTGGTTTGCTTGCTGCAGGTGTGGCGCACGAAATCAACAACCCACTCGCTGCCATGATTGCCAACCTCGAGCTTGCGCTCGATCAGATCAATGATCTGAACGACCCTCTGCGGGAAGATCTCGTTGCTGAGTTGTCTGACGCGCGGATTGCCGCAGAGCGTGTGCGTGTCATCGTGCGTGATATGAAGCTGTTTTCTCGACGAGACGATGCGCCGGCGGGTGCGGTAGACGCACATCGTATGCTCGAGTCCACACTTCGCATGGCGTGGAACGAGATTCGCCATCGCGCCCGTATCGTGAAAAAGTTCGATCCTGTTCCCATGGTGGTGGGTGTCGAGTCCAAGTTGGCGCAGGTGTTCTTGAACTTGCTGGTCAACGCAGCGCAAGCGATCCCGGCCGGCGCCGCAGAACAGAATGAGATCGCCATCGAGACCACGCTAGTGGGTGATCGCGTCGAGATTTCCGTCAAAGACTCGGGCCCGGGCATTCCTCCCTCCGTGATGCGTCGACTGTTTACGCCTTTTTTTACGACCAAACCGGTGGGCACCGGCACAGGACTAGGCTTGTCGATTTGCCATCGCATCATCAGTAACTTTGGTGGTGACATCACCGTTCAAAGTGAGCCGGGAAAAGGCGCTCGCTTCTGCGTCAGTCTACCCGCGGCCAAGGTAGCAACGCATAACGCCTCGGAGAGCGAAGACGTCATCGTACCGGATCGTCCAAACCGCCGCGGGAGAGTTCTCGTGGTGGACGATGAGCCAATGATTGGCACGGTGCTGCGCCGCACGCTGAAAAACGACCATGATGTGTTTGCCGTATCCTCTGCGAGCGACGCACTGGGGCTTCTGCGCGAGGGCGAACGTTACGATATCATTTTCTGCGACTTGATGATGCCGCAGATATCAGGTGTGGAATTCTACGAAACGGTATCGTCTGAGTTCGACGGAATGAACGCGCGTATCGTGTTTCTGAGTGGCGGTGCGTTTACGGATGACGCCAAGCGCTTTCTCGAACAAATACCGAACGCACGTGTAGAAAAGCCGTTCGAGGCCTCAACGATTCGTGAGCTCGTCAACGGTTGTTTTCAAGTCTTCGAATAGTGCGCACTAAAGCGCTACCGGCTCACCTTTGGGTGGTGCCGACGGGTCAAACTCCACACGTGATTCTTGGTGCCGGATGATGCCGCCGCTGTGGGATGCCCGTGCCAGCGCTACGACGCTTGCGCCCGTAGCGAGCAGCGTGATCGCGATGAAGGGCGTACGCAAGTGCGGCTTTTTGCGATCAATGGCAACGAACAGAAGCGCCAAGGCGCAGACCGCAAAGGACAGAATGGCTGCCGTTTCGCCTTGTTCTTCGTGCTCATGGATAAGTGTGGGCTCGACGTCTTCCATGGGTTCGACAATATCTTCGGCACCCTCGCCGGTGCGCAGTGCAACGAAGGAGCCAAACGCACCCATGGCCAGCACCATCACTGCGGCGCGAAAGACCTGCGGCGAAGCTCGCGTGAGCAGCGCGTAAGCAAGGAGGGGCAGCGCAATGAGGTACGCCATCAACGGCAGGTGGTTCACTAACAAATGGGCGTACGCTGCATTGATCACGGGCTACTCCGAAAACGTTTGAAGTGTTGCTTCTCGAACGTCCACTCAGGCGTCACGACTTTGGCGATGATGTCGGTCGAGTACCAAGGGCTCATAGGCTCATCGTTGGGATTCTTGAGCACGTGAATGTCCTGCGCGGGCATGTAGCTTTGCGCGATCAAAAATTGGCGATGCGCGCTTTGCTCACTGACGCAAACATCGACGACCGTCACCGCGTGCCCAGGAAAACCGGCCTGGATGATCACGTCACCGGGTTCGATGAGCGACGTATCGGCCAGCGGTACAAGTGCTTTGTCGAGTGAGGCGGAGCCCGCGTAGGTAAACACCAGATCCAAGTAGGCGCGAAAGGTCTTGTAGTTGCTCGGTGCTGCTGCTTGCTCGCGCTTGCTCCACTTTACTCGGTTGTTCGTGACGCTAGCGCGTTCGCCCGCCGCATAAGCCAAGTAGCGCGCGTCATCACCGCTGGTGAAACGAAAATGAATCTGGTCGTACGCTTTTTGCGCGAACAAATACTCCGCGCGCAGGCGAATGACTGCGTCAGCGCATTGCTGCAAATTCTGCGGCCCTGTGTCGATGTCGATCACGGCGTGCTGGGCGCGTTGATTGCCCTTCTTGCTCCCGTCGTAGAGGCGCACGTCTGGTGTGCCCGCTTTCATCGGAAGGGCTCGCAGCCACGCACCAAAGCTGGTTGGCGCTTGCGCTAAGCGGTGGAAGTTTTTTGGAGGAGGAATGCGGGCTTCAAGCGACTGCGCACCCGCGAGGTGAGGCCAGGGGAACAGCAAACGAATCAGCCAGCGTCGTCGAATTTTGGCAATTCTTCGATGTTCGGCATGACGATGATTTCGAGGCGGCGGTTTTGCTGTTTGTTCTCTGCTGTGTCGTTCGGAGCACTCGGATCCGTTGAGCCGTAACCTGCGGCCGAGAGCTTGGTCTCGTCCATGCCTGCGTCGCCGAGGAATTTGACGACTTCGACGGCGCGCTGCGTGCTGAGCTCCCAGTTCGACGGGAATTTGGCGGTTTTGATGGCGACGTTGTCCGTGTGACCTGCAACGACGAAATCGCGGTCCTTGATGTCTTTGAGCGCTTTGGCCACTTCTTCGAGCGCCGTCTTGCCTTCCTTCTTCAAAGTCGCGCTGCCCGATGGGAAGAGAATATTGTCTGGCAACTTCACGAGCATACGGCCCTTGCGGATCTGCACTTGGATTTTGCCGCTATCAACCATGGCCTTGAGCTTGGCGGCCACTTCGCGGAACGCTTTGAGGCGCTTCTCGGCTTGCTCGCGCTGTTTGCGGAGCGCTTCTAGCTCGGCGCGGGTGGCGGCAAGCTCGCCCTTGGCGGCGGAGGCATCTTGCTCGAGCGAGACGGCTTTGTTCGAGACGTTGGTCAGCTCACCGCCGAGCTTTTTGTTTTCAGTTTCGAGTGCGGTGACACGGCCGCCCATTTCTTTGCTGGTTTTTTCCCGCGCCGCTTTTTCGGCCGCGAGGTCTTCCTGCGTCTTGGCAAGCTGATCGAGCGTTTTTTGATGCTCTTCCTTGGGAATTCCGCAGGCGACGAGCGACGAAGTCACGGCGAGGCAGAGTACGATCTGTTTCATGACGCTAGATCTCCTTGTGTTTCACACTTCACGACGACCGCTGAGGGCCCTCACCAAAGTGGCCTGGTCGGTGTATTCCAAATCAGATCCGACTGCAACGCCGTGGGCCAGCCGCGTCAGCTTCACATTCAGTGGTGCCACTAGCCGCTGGAGATAAAGTGTCGTCGCATCACCCTCGAGCGTGGGGTTGAGCGCGCAAATCACTTCACGCACCTCTCCGGTTTTCAGCCGATCGATGAGCTCCTTGATGTGCAAGTCATCTGGTCCAATGCCATCGAGGGGAGACAGTGCACCATGAAGCACGTGGAAGCGTCCGCGGAACTCATTGGTGCGATCGATGGCGCGCAGTGCCTGTACGCTCTCGACGACGCAAACCACACCCGGGTCTCGACGGGTATCTGTGCAATAGTGGCACGGATCCTCTGCTGTGAGATTTTGGCACTGCGAGCAGAGGCGTACTTTCTCGCACACGTCGTTGAGCGCGTTTGCAAGGTTTCGCGCGAGCGACTTTGGTTGGCGGAGAATGTGATAGGCGAGCCGAGCGGCGGTTTTCTCCCCCACGCCCGGCAGGCGAGAGAGCTCGCCGATCAAGCGACCAATCGGATCCTTGGCATCCATTAGAAGAACTTGGAGAGGTCCAGGCCTGGAGGCAATGGTAAACCGAGCGAGCCAACCACTTTTTGAATCTCTTCCTGCACAAAACCCTTGGTTTGCGCGAGGGCCTGATTGCACGCGGCGGCGATGAGATCTTCGAGCATGGCTTTATCCGTGAGTGCCACCGGATCGATGGTGACGCGCACGATCTCTTGTTTACCGTTGGCGGTGGCGCTGACCATGCCACCTCCCACATTGGCCGTAGCGGTACGCGCTGCTGCCGCCTTGGCCGCGTCGTCCATCTTGGTCTTCATGCCGGAGAATTTGGCGAGCATATCACCTAGCGGATTCATGGGATCGACCACTTGTGGCTCCTATTCGTAGTCTTCTGCCGGACGGCTGAGCGCGGCTTTCACTTGCACCGAACGAATCTCTCCGCCGAACACTTCCAATACTTTACGCACGGCTGGGTGCGACGCGCCAGCGTTCTTCAGCTCGCTGACCTCGGCATTGCGTTCTTGGCGGCGCTCATCGGCGATGGTTTGTGGCGCCTGCGACGCCGCTGCGGGCGCGCTCGAGACAATCTCGAACGCCACAGGCGCACCGAGCAGTTTGGTCGAAAGCTCGACCAGCGCCGCCTGGTTGGCACGATCGCGTAGCACTTCACCAAACACTTCGTTGCCGTTTGGAATGCGCAAAATGATGAGTGAGTCAGAGAAGCGTTCGCAAGAGACGTTCTCGAGCGCTGCTCCGAGCATGGGCTTTTGTTGCTGGACCGCTGTTGCGAACGCTTTGTAGGTTGTCGGTTTTGCTACCACCGGCGCGGGTGCCACCGGCGCCGGTGTGGAGACAGGCGGCGTGGGCGTGACGGTTGGTGCAGACATCTGCACAGGCGGAGGCGGCGTAGGGCTCGGCGCAGCCGACGCTTGAAGCGTAGCGACAAAGCCGACTTGCGGTGCGCTCACGACCG
>JBIKMD010000365.1:0-5313 GCA_044359465.1 Myxococcota bacterium | reverse complement strand
ACGGCAGCGACGCCGCCAGTCGCGCGCCTTTCTTCGGGTTCCCGGTGTCGCCCACGAGCACCGCCTGGTCGCCCTATGGCGCATCGTCCCGATGGCCGATAACTGCCTCGATGCGAGCGAGAAAGGAGCCCAGCCGTTTGTATCGGTCGCCGGCGTTCACTGCGCTCTGAGGTTTGCCAATCCGTCGACACAAAAGCCAGACGGGCGACAATTCAAGTGTCTAACACAGCAGCATTAGTTAGTTCGACTCACTCGTTCAAGTGACGCGTTTTCTGCTAACGACGCCGCATGACCTCCATCGTTGACGCGCTCCCGCCGTTCTATCGCACCCGAGTAGCGGCCCTACTTGCACGTCCGATTCCCGAAGAATCCAAAGCCACGTGCAATCAATGCACGATGTGCGACCCAAGGCAGGTCGTAGATTCAGTTGATGGCGTGGGTCGTTTGTTTCGCAGTGATACCAAGTGCTGCACCTTTCATCCTAAACTGCCGAACTATCTCATTGGCTCGCTGCTCAGCGACGCCTCGCCTGATATGCAAGAAGGTCAGCGCCGCGTGCGTGAGAAGATCCAGCGCCGCGTCTCCGTGACCCCTGAGTGGCTCCGCGCACCGCCCACGTACACGCATCTGTACAATCAGGCGCGTCACGCGTTCGGGCGCTCTGAGGCGCTGCGCTGTCCGTACTACGAGAAACAAAGCGGCGGCTGCACCGTGTGGCGACACCGCGAGGCCGTGTGTTCCACGTTCTTTTGCCGCTATGAAAAAGGTCAGGACGGCATGGCCATGTGGAACCAAGTGAAACGGTACTTGGCGCTGCTCGAATCGCACCTGACGCGTTATGCCATTTTCGAGTTGATGCCCGACTACTTGCTCGAAGCGCGAGACGATGCGCCTACGCTCTCAGCCGCCGATCTGGATGACCGCGTAGATGAGAAGACCTACGCGGCTCTGTGGGGTGCTTGGGCTGGAAGGGAAGAAGCATTTTACCGTCGCTGCTTCGAGCTGGTGAGCGCGCTGAACGACGACGCCATTGCGGCGCTGCTTGGGCAAGAGGGGAAGCTCGCGCTTGCGGTGCTGGAGAAGAAACATCAGGCGGCAACGAACGAGACGCTGCCAACCACGCTCAAGTGGAACACCAACACGACTGTACGCTGGTCCCAGGGCGGCTCGGTCTCACTTGCCGCCTACAGCGAGCTCGACGGAGTCTCTCTCGACGGTTCCGCTTATGCGTTGCTCGTGTGTTTTGATGGTACGAAGCCAGTAGAAGAAGTGCGCGCCCGTTTGCGCTCAGAGAAACAAGCAGACTTGAGCGAAGAAGTGCTCATGACGTTGCACCGGCATCGGATTCTCATCTGAGCCCGCAAAGCGCGATCACAGTGCCGCGTCGAGCTCGCTCAGCGACGACAGCACGTGCTTCGCGCTAGCGAACGCAGGGTCGCTGCGATGCGCGCGGTCTGGCACCGCGATGCAGGCCATGCCCGCAGCAACAGCGGACTTGACGCCATTTGGTGAGTCTTCAACAGCCAGGCAGTCTGCGGGCGCGAGTCCTAGCAGACGCGCGGTGCTTTGATAGACAGCCGGGTGGGGTTTACCGAATGGCTCGTGTTCGGCGGAATGAATCACTTCGAAATGTGCACCAATAGCCAAACGCTGTAGCACCGCATCAATGATCCGCCGCGATGACGAGCTACAAAGCGCCACGCGGAGCCCTCGCCGCGCGGACGCATCCAAAGCAGCGTCCACACCCGGTTTTGGTTCGGCTCGCTCCGCGATCAAGGCGATGACACGGTCAACAATCGCTGTGGCGACTTCTCCCTGCGCGGGCTCGGTCCAAGGCAGTTTGGCGAACCAGTAGGCCACCACTTCGTCGACGCGCAGACCCGTCGTCTGCAAACAAGCGTGCTCCGTGAGCTGCACACCCACACGCGCAAAGGTTTCAATCTCCGCGATGTGCCACAAGGGCTCGGAGTCGACGAGCAAGCCGTCCATGTCGAAGATGATCGCTTTAATGGAAATGCTCTGCATTCGGCGGAGGAACCACCCAGGCGTGTTTGCGGTTTTCGTAAACCGAGACAGTCGGTGTGTTGAACGTGGGATCTGCGAACGCTCCAATCGGAATGATGATGAAACCGGGTAGGGCGGCCGGACGGTAGAACACAGTACAACCGCAGGTAGGACAGAAGTGGAACACCGCGTGGTTTCCGTTGTCTCCAACCCGTGTGTAGGTTGTGGACTGACCCTCGAGCGTGACGTCTGCTTCAACGTAGCGCGCTTGCGTGCTGAAGACGCCGCCGGTGCGCCGCTGGCAGGCGAGACAATGACAAATGGACACGCGCACGGGTTCGCCGCGCACTTCGGCTTTGAGCTGGCCGCAGCTACACTTTGCTTCACGCATATGGGGACTCCTAGCATCACTAGTGACGTGACGCCCATGTTGCTTTAAGGCTTTTGCGCCCATGAAACGCTTGATCACCGCTGAAACGATTGTCGCTGAAAATGCCGCCGGGCGAACGCGGCTCGTGGCACCCGCGCGTGATTGCATCGTGACGCCGGAAGCGTGGACCAGGGCCGCGGCGCTGGGTGTGACCATTGAGCAAACGGTGCCGGCAGCTCCACTGCCTCCCGCCGATCTGTCGGGCTCGTGCGAGCGTGTGACAGATGCATCAGGCGTCACGCTCGTGCGCGGCCAATCGGTGCAGCTTGGTCGTTTCTCCGGTGCTGGGCCGGACAAGCAGATCGGTCTTTTGGACCTCATCACGAGCAAACAAGGCTCCCCAATGACCGCCGGGATCATGAGCTGGGCCGCTGCCGATTCGTTCGCCTGGAGCCTCGACTATGACGAGGTGGACTACGTGCTCGAAGGCATTTTGCAGGTGAAAATCGATGGCAGAACCGTCGAGGGGCGGCCGGGTGATGTCATTTATATCCCCCAAAGGCAGCAAGATCGTCTTTGCGACCCCAAACCGCACCCGCGTGTTCTACGTGACCTACCCGGCGGATTGGGCTGCGGGCGGAGTCACGGAGGCTCCGCCGCGCCCGCAAAAATAGTCCTGGTCAAATCCGAACGCAGCGCGTATGCGGCCGCGCTGCTGAAGGATGTATGTAGATGACTTCGTTCAAAGATTTTGCCCTGTTGCCAACGCTTGCGGACACGCTCACCGAAAAAGATCTGAGCAAGCCCACGGAAATTCAACGCTTGATTGTGCCAGCCATGCTTGCCGGTCGCTCGGTCGTCGGGGTTTCCGAAACGGGTAGCGGCAAGACGCTCGCCTACGCACTGCCTGTTTTACATGCGCTCAAATCACTCGAAATCGCTGGCGATGCGGTGAAAGAAGCGAGCCGTCCACGGGCCGCAGTCATTGTGCCAACGCGTGAGCTCGGCGAACAAGTCTCGCGCGTGTTCAAGCTGTTCACGCACCATACGCGTTTGCGTGTGCGTACGATTCTCGGCGGCACCAAGCTCGATGTGGCCAAGACCAACGTCGCTGGCCCGTTTGAAGTGCTCGTGTGCACACCGGGCCGGATGCTCAAGCTGCTCGATCGCGGCCTGGTGAATCTCAGCGACGTCCGAACGCTCGTGTTTGACGAAGCGGACCAGATGCTCGACGATGACTTCCTTCCCGACGCGCGAAAAGTCGTCGCTGCGTGTCCTCCAGCCGTTCAGCTCGCACTCTTCTCCGCCACTGTCTCGCCGCGCGTACAAGACGTGATCACTCAGATGTTTGCCGGCGTTGAGATCATGCGCTCGCAGGGCAGCCACAAAGTGGTGCAGAGTCTGACCACCTTCAATCGCCCGGTCATCGATGGCAAGCGGCTGCCGCTGCTCGAGCGCGTGCTCAAAGACAAGTCAGAGGGCGTCACGCTGATTTTCGCCAACACGCGCGTGCAATGTGACACCGTCGCGGAAGAAGTGCGCAAGCTCGGCCATACCTGCGCCATCTATCGCGGCGCGATGGACAAGGTGGAGCGCCGCGGCAACTTGAAGAAGTTCCGCGCGGGCGAAATGCGCATCATGATCTCGACCGATCTAGGATCGCGCGGTCTAGACATCGACCAAGTGAGCCGCGTCATCAACTATCATTTGCCGCAAGAGATGGAGAACTATCTTCACCGTGTGGGGCGCACGGCACGCGCGGGTCGCCGCGGAACGGTGATCAATTTCGTGACGGAACGAGATGCGCCGCTGATGGGCAAGCTGTCTAAGGCTTGAGCCGTCCGAGGTACCTCAGGCGTGCAGGTTGTGCATTGCTTTTAGGAGCATGTTGCCGCGCGCGTGGGGCTTCCATGGGTTTTCGCTCGCGTGCTCTTCTGCGAAGGACGTGTAGGCGTCCAGCTCGACCGTTTTGTTTCCGATCTTGTGCTTCACGCCTTCAATCTTGCCGTACTTCTTGCGTGCGCTGTTCATCACGTAGCTAAGCGCGTCGCTGATCTCTGCGGAGGTCTTGAGGTGGTGCGTGAAGTAACGATCGGCAAAAACTTTGCCAATCCAACCGTCGCGCTCGCTGAGCGGCCCACCTTTTCGGAGCAGCGATCCACCTTTGTCGCGAATGCCGTCTGCATTGAGCAAACGCGCAAGGGCGATGCTAATCTTTTGCACGCCCTTGGAGAGCCACTGCGTGCTGTCCGCTTCGCAGATGAGGTGGATGTGATCTTCGTTCACAGCAAAGTGAATGACGCGAAAGCCGGGCTTTTCGACCTCTTTTTCGACTACTTTTTCACTTTGCGACGTGCGCTTGAGCTTCTTCGAGATCACAGAGAACGACGACAGTGCGCGGCGCACGAGCGCGAATTTTTTCTTTTTGCGCAGGTTCGGCGCTTTTTCGCTCAGCTCGAGTGTGACGAGCACGGCCGATTTTTCAGGAAGCACTTCTCGCTTGGCGTGAGAGTGCGCGGTGGTTCCTGTTGGCGGACGACCCGCTTTGCGCTTTTTTTCCTTTTTGAATGCTTCTGGTGCGTTTTCTCTCGCTTCGATGCGCTCGTCGCGTGCGAAAGGAAGCGACGCTTGCTTTGATTTCATACGCGTTCATTACGGCGTATATAGCGAAAATGCAACCTATGCGAAGCCTACTTTGAATTTGCGCCCTTTGATTTTTCCATTACTGAGGCTTTTGACTGCGCGCGCTGCGAGCTCCGCTGACACCGCCACATAAGACAGCCGATCATGGATCTCAATCTTGCCTACGTCTTTGGCATCGAGTCCGCCAGCTTCACCGGTGAGCGCGCCGAGAATATCGCCTGGCCTCACTTTGTCTTTGCGACCGCCAGCAATGTACAGCGTCGTCATAGGCGCGTGTTGGGCCACGGCTTCGACTG
>JBIKMD010000363.1:0-5318 GCA_044359465.1 Myxococcota bacterium | reverse complement strand
AGTGGTGTGCTCCGATCGGCGGCCTGCTGCATGACGAGCAGATACGCCGCAGGGCGCTGCACCGACGGCGAGCGGTGGCGCGATAAGGCCTGAAGTGTGTCACGTGTGACCGGGCAAGCGTCGAGCCCGCACGCGTCAGCGAGCGCCGAGAGCCCCTCGGCGATCACCTCTGGATCCGGGTGGTGGAGCAAAGTCTCTTCTACTTTGGTGAACAATTTTTCGGCGCACGCGTCTTTTACGATTTCCCATGCCGCGTTTGCACGCACGGTCGCATCGAGGTGGTCTAGATCCTCTGTCAGCGCGGCTTCCCACACCGCCCAACGCGGATGGGTCGCGTCAATACGATTGGGATAACGCTTCGTCGCCTCGCGTTTGGTCAATCGCGTGAGTGAATGGGATTCGTGCTTCGAATTGACGTCGTATTCGCACTCGTAGTTGTAGACGAAATACGCTCCGCAGCTCGTGCAGTGACGTAGGCCGTCGTCCTCAGGGGTTGTACCCTTTGCGACTTCGAGCGTCGCGAGGCCTTTGGGCGCACTGAGATCATGATTCCACGTTTGCGTGCGTCCGAGCCCGCGGCACTGGTCGCAGGCCCGAGAGGGGCGCCGCTCCGCGTGACGCACAATGGCGCCGCGTAGCGCGCCGCTCATGCTGTTGCTTGGCAGCGCGTCGAGCAACAGGAGCCACCCTTGCGCGCGCTCTGGCGCCTTCGCTGCAGCGAGCAGGAGGTACGCCAATACGTCGTCGCTGGAGGCCTCGCTCGTGCCGGTGAGTAGCGCGCGAAACTGGTCATCATTCGGTAGCCACTTGGTGTGCTCCGTGGCGCGCGCTTTTGCGGCCTCCAGCGCCAAGTGGCGTACGGAGGCTTCCGCGTCGTTCATGGCGTGGAGCACCAGAGACCACAGTGTTTTGCGCTTGTGTGAGGCGCTAAGCAGTGCGCGAACCACACCGCGCCGCACTTCTACGCGCGGACTCGCGAGATCCGCTGCGAGAGTCGGCACGAGCTCCTGTTTAGGAAGGTCGTTGACCCGGCTGCTCGTCAGCAACGCCACCAGTGCTTCACGCGTAGCTTCGTTCACGTCGTCCAAGGCTGCCTCGATGCGCGGCAATTCGCCGAGCTTGATGCCGTGGTCTGCGGCAAGACGCAGGCTCGTTTGCGCGCACGACGCGACAGATTCGTCCGGATGAATCGCAAGTGCGACGAGGGTTTCCTTGAGCCCCTCTATTTGCACCGGATTCTCGCGCGCTAGTGCCTCGCCAGTACGCGCCGCGACCCGAGGCGATAGGGCGGTGAGGCGTTCGAATTTGCGCGTGTGCTCAGGTGACCCCTCGTCTTTGCGTAGAGCCAGACAAAGCAGCGAGACGAGCTCGATTTCCAGTGCAGGGTCAGTCGGCATGGCGAGCTGGCGTTCGAGCAAAGGCCACAGATCGTGCGACTCGTTGGCAGCGGCAAGCGCGGCAAGCACGGGCTGTTTGTAGGTGATCAACGGAAGGAGGGTCAGAATGCTGTCCGGATCTGCGCGCTCTAAACAGCTGCGGACATACACCAGCGCTGCGGCGCGCATCTTGTACACATCGGAAGATAAAACGATGAGGTCCCGAAGGGCGCCGAGGTGGTGGGTCACTTCTGGTGACGTGGCTTGGGCCAAGCGTTCGAGTGACTCGGCTTTGAGGCGATTCCACGCCTTGTAGTTTCCGTCCGGCGGCGCAGTTTGGTTCAAGATTTTGATGGCGTCAGCGATGTCCACGGCGTCTCAGCGTCGCTCATCTGCCTGCGGCTCGCCAGCTAAGTGACCACGTCGCATTGCTGTGCGCGCTCAGCCGGTTGCGTCTAGGCGCTGAGGATGCGAAACAGCGTGCGTGATCAAGCTGTTCCACGTCACCAAGGTGTATCCGGACAGCGATGCGCCTGCGCTCTCTGACGTCTCGCTCAGCGTAGACAAAAGTGAGTTCGTGTTTCTCACGGGACCGTCAGGCGCCGGGAAGACGACGTTGCTGCGTCTCCTCTACGGCGCCGATGACGCGACGCGCGGGCAGATTCTAATGGCCGGACGCAATTTGCAGGCAGCCGCGCGGGATGTGGTGACACAGGTTCGTCGCGACGTGGGTGTGGTGTTTCAGGACTTCAAGTTGATTGGCGCGCGCACGGTTTTTGACAACATCGCGCTCGCCTTGGAAGTACGCGGCCTAAAACGCCTCGAGATCGAAACGCGGGTGAAGGCGGTGCTCGATGAAGTGGGGCTCATTCACCGGGCGCACGCCATGCCACGTCGCTTGTCTGGCGGTGAGCAACAACGTGTCGCGCTAGCCCGAGCCCTCGTCACCAACCCGCGTATCTTGATCTGCGACGAGCCAACGGGAAACCTGGATTCTGCCATGTCGCGCGAGGTCATGGGGATCTTGGAAAAGGCTGCGCTTCGCGGCGCTGCGGTGCTTTGCGCCACGCACGACCAAAGCTTGCTCGAACAAAAGAAACACCGCGTGCTTGCGCTCGAACGCGGACGGCTTGTGCGTGATGCGTAAACTCATTGAGCGCACCGTGCGCGGTATTTCCAACACACCGGGTCTGTTTCTCACCACCACTGCCGCTGTAGCCGTGAGTCTCGTGCTGGTAGGCGCCTTCGTGCTGGCGCTGATTCACGGGCGTGCCTGGGCCTCCACACTGGCCGGCGCGGAGACGCTCGTTGCGTACTTGCGCCCCGAGGTGGATGGCAAAGGCGCCTCGCAAATCGCTGCCGACATTTCGGCGCTGCCTGTGGCGGCAAAAGTGGAGCTTGAATCGCCTGAAGCTGCCGCGCAACGCATGCGCTTAGTGTTAGGTGAAAAAGAGGATGTGGTGCTCGACGCGGCCCTTACTTGGTCGATCACCGTGAGTGCCGACGAACCAGAACACCTTGCCGCCTTGGCGCAAGCAGTCAGCGCCGTAGCAGGCGTCGACGAAGTGGACTTTGGCCAATCGGTTTACGAACGTTTGCGTGCGCTCGGCCGCGTGGCGTTTGGTTTTGGCGTCGCGTTGTTGTTGCTCGTCACCATCGTTTGTGTCTTCGTTGTCAATATTGCCGTGTCCTTGGCGCTTTTCGTTCGCCGCGAAGAGATTTCCGTACAGCGCATCATCGGTGCGAGTGACGGGTTCATTCTGGGTCCGCTGCTGCTCGAAGGAGCCATTGCCGGAACGCTCGGCGGTGCGGTGGCGCTCTCATCGTTGTACGCCCTCTTCGGTGCATTCACTGCGCGTTATGGGGAGGCGATCGCGGCTTTGTCCGTCGCGCCGCCGCGCTTCTTCGACTTCACGCTCGGCGCCGGTATCGTGCTTGCTGGTATTGCCATCGCCTGTTTTGGATCTTTGCTCGCGAGCTTTCGCTACTTGAGACAGGCCGAATGATTCTGCTTGTGAGCCTGCTGCTGCTCGCGCCAGCCGATGATGCGATCAAGGCGCTCAAACAAGAGGAGCGTGAGCTCCTCGACTCACTGGATGACATCATCGAGCAGCGCCGCGGGCTCGAAAAACAAGCGCGCGATGCGGAGCGTGCGCTCACTGATCTGTCGGCCAAGCTCGCGGCGCAGCAAGCACAGCTCGCCATTGAAGAGAAGGCGGTTAGCCGGGCCCGCGTGGATGCACGGGCGCGTTTACGTCAGCTCGATAAGTTGCTCCGCGGTCAGGCGCTTCGTTTCATTGTTGGAGCAGAGAGTTTCAGCGAAGGCATTCGCCGCGCGCGTGTGGTGGAACGCAGCGTGCGCCGCGATGCCAAGATGCTCACGCGGGTCACTCGCGTCTTCGAGATGAGGGAGCGTAAGGCCAAAGACATCGCTGACAAAAGCCAGCAAGCACAGGCGCTGCTTGGGACCATTGAAGGTTACAAACGCGGCATCGCCGAGGCGTCGCGAGCACTGCAGGCCACGTTGCTTGCCGTACGCGAGCGACGCTCGATTGAAGAACGAACCTATTACGATCTGCGCGAGTTCGAAGCGACGCTGCAAAAAGAGACTGAAGAAGACAAAATCGCGGCTGCTGATGTCTTCGTCAAACAGCGGGGGAGTCTGCCCTGGCCGGTCGCAAGGCAGTTCACGCAGGCGAGCGCAGATCCGCGAGTCGTGCGCTTCTCTTGCCCTGCCGGTGAGGCGGTCAGCGCCGTCGCCGCTGGTGTTGTAGAGTTCGCTAGCGAGCTCGACGGTTACGGCGTAGTCGTCATCATCAAGCACTCAGACAATTATTACGGCGTCTACAGTGGGCTTGCGGCCGCGGGGGTGAAATCGGCAGACACCGTGCAAGCGAGCGCGCGACTTGGTACGAGCGCCGGCGCGGGTGTGGGTTTCGAGCTCAGGCGGCGTACGGCAGTAGAGGAGGCTCAAAAATGGCTCGCCAGGTGATGGTGGTTTTGCTCGTCGTTGGTTTTGGCGTCACGGTGTACGGCGCGGATGCGGCTTATGCTCAGCTCGCCGTGTTTGCGCGTGCCTTCAATGCGATTCAAACGTCTTATGTCGAGCGCGTCACCAGTGAACGGCTCATCGAACGCGCGATTACAGGGATGGTGAAAGATCTCGACCCTAATTCAGAATACATTGAGGCCGAGACCTACAAGCGTCTGCGTGGTGACTCTAAAGACAGCGTGGCGCATGGGGGCCTAGCGACTGGGTGTGACAAGGGCCTCATGAAAGTCATTGCGCTCCTGCCTGATGGTCCCGCTGAGCGCGCGGGTGTGCTTCTCGGTGACACGCTCAAGGCCGTGGACGATGGTACGGTTCAGTGTCCTACGGCGGGTCCAACGCGTTTTGGCTTCGCAAAAGCCGAGGGCACGCCAGGCTCCAAGATCAAGCTGACCATCGACCGACCAGGTTTTCTTGTGCCGCGCTATTTTACGCTGGTGCGCCAGTCGCTTCCTGACATCAGTGTCTTTTCGACGCGGATCCGCGGTGTCGTGGTTGTGACAGTGAAGCGCTTTTCCGATGGCGCTGCGCGGATGGTGGCGAACGCGATTGTGCGTGAGCGGGTGCATCCCTACACGGGCATTGTCCTCGATCTGCGCGACAATCCTGGCGGCTTCGTGAGCGAAGCCGTGCGTGTGGTCGATTTTTTCGTCGATCAGGGCGACATCGTTTCTACGCAAGGGCGTGATGGTGTGGTGCTCGAGACCTTGCAGGCCACGGCGATCGTGAAAGCAGAAACCGTGCCGGTTGTGGTCATTATCAACAAACAGTCTGCCTCTGCCGCAGAAATCGTAGCAGGCGCCATTCAAGATTTGGAGCGCGGAAAAGTTGTTGGTGAACGCAGCTTCGGCAAAGCGAGCGTCCAAAGTATCATCGAGCTCGAGGACGGTTCC
>JBIKMD010000364.1:0-5318 GCA_044359465.1 Myxococcota bacterium | reverse complement strand
CCATCTTCATCGAGCTCGAACGCGGCCTCGGAAACACCGCCATGGTAGACCACCGGGCGCGTCGCATCGACTGGCACGAAATTTTCGCCGTCGTCAGAGACTTTGAATTGCAGATCGATCTCGGCCTCGCCGCCTTGATAATGATTGCCGCGGTAGCTCGTCATCCAAACGCGGCCGTTTCGTACTTTGACGTCCCACGGCACTTCCTCGGGTCCACTCACCTGCACGTTGTCCGTGAACTTGCCGGGGCTCACGTAGTCGGTCCGCCAAATCGCTTTTGGCTCGAACGCCACGGGACTCGTTCCAGCTTGAAAGAAAAAGAAGCGGAGCTTGCCACCAAACGCCACGAACAAAGGCTCGCGCACGTCTGAGCCCAGCTGAATGGTGTGTTCGTGACGAAACGTTTTGCCTTCGTCACCGCTCGACATGATGTACATACGCGTTCGCTCAGACGCAAAGTGCGTTTCCGCGCTTCTGAACGCTACGAACAAGCGCCCTTCGAAAAACGTAATCGCCACATTGTTGTTCGAGGCATACGGCCGAACGTCTTTGGGCGCTGCGTTTGGCACGATGAAAATCGGCTCACTCGCGCTGACGCTCCAGGTCTTCCCTGTGTCTACAGAATAAGCCTTTGGGTCATCCGTTGGTGTGACAGCACACGCAGAGAGGGACAGACACAAGAACAGCCATCGCATGCGCGGTTTCATGGCACAAAACCCGAGTGACGGTCTCTCGCTTCTTTGGTTTCGTTACTTTTTGGCGGGTAATGTCTGCAGCTCCATCACCGTAATCGAATAGGGCGGCAAACGTTCGCTGATTGTTTCGCCGTCGTTCGGGCGCAGCGCAGGCTGCGAAAAGCCCGTCTTCTCGCCGGTGAAGCTAAAGGTCTTTCGTGAGGTGATACGACCGCACATGCCAGCGTCGATACGCGCATCGACAGCAGTCTCAGGGAGAAAATTCAACGCCACAACCGTCATCTTGGTGCGGTCATCATTGCGCGACGCAAACAAGGACGTGCCAAACGGCGCGCGGGTAGGCACGAAGTTTTCTAAGAAGGTCGAGCGCTTGCCGTCGTAGTCCCGAAACGCACGAAACGCCCAGTACGCGGGCGACTGGTCCGGTGGGTAAGTCCAGTAGAACGCCGAGGTCACGTCTTGCTCGCCAAAACGCCCGAGCGATTCCGCAACAGCAAGACCGCCGCTCATGTGCTGCTCGGCACCAAAGTTCCACTCACCAATCGAAATGCCTCGTCCTGGGTAGTTGATGGTAATCCATTCGCGCAAACGCGGAATGAGCTTCACCTGATCTTTGATCCATGACTCATCGACATAAAGTGGATCCCAGAGCCCGCGTGTGGAGCGAATACGCAGCGCACTCGTCTGAGGATCCGTCCCCGCGTTGTCACCAAACACGCCCTTGGCCGCCGGATAGAAGTGCACATCAACCACATCGAGGAGCCGCTTACCGGTTTTGTCCTCGTGCGCTTTGAGCTGCTTTAGATACCAAGGGATGAACGCCATATCGTCGTGCTTCTTGCGATCTGGCTTCTTGTCAAAACCGGCTGCCGCATCCGCTCCCGAGTAGAAATAGCCGGTCCATCCCCAAGACGCTGGTCCTGCAATCACGGCGTCAGGATCATTCTCGCGAATCTCCGTGCCGTACTCGATCGTGCGCTGTAAAAGCTCATCGTAAGACACAGGTTCGGGATGCACATCGCGATGCGTGCTGTCCCAAAGTTCCGGCTCGTTATCCAAAATATACTGGTTCACGCCGCGAATCCGCCTGTCTTGGTCCATGGCTTTGAGTGTCTTGATCCAACGGCCAATGAACGCAGGTGAGGCTTGGATGCTGGTTCGACCAGGAGGCCCAGGCGGAATCATCTTGCCCTGCCGCGTGTAACCATCCCCTGCTCGGCCCTCCGGATCGGCTGCGCGCTGCCAGCCGAACTCGTGAATGGAAAACGAATAGGAGTTCGTGTCACGCGCCACCCAACCGAGCATGGGAATGGTGAGCGCAGTCTTCACGTTGTGCGCAACGTTGTCGCGAATGAAAGTACGGTAGCTATAGTCGCCACCCGAGTAGTTCACGTTCTTGAAGAAGTAGTCGGCACCCGTATTCCACGCTGAGCCGTGTTCCCAATTGTATCGCGACATGGGGTTTCCACCCCAGCGCCGAGCGCCAGGATTCAACGACCATAGATAGGCGTGTTTTGCGTCGAGGCGGATGTTGACTGCAATGCCATAGACCATTGGGCTGATCTTGTGTGACTTGCCAAAACAATCGATCGCGAACTGTTTGGTCTCTACGCTGGTGGGCTTTGCTTTGGACACCGCAACGGGCGCGGAGACTGAAGCACCCAAGTCGAACGCCTGCGCCGTACTTCGAACCAGCGCCACTTTGTCGAAATAAATCGGCGGCCCGTCTTTGAACTTGGCCTTTGCGCGGAACACGATGCGATCGAAGCCGAGCGACTTGGGATTGAGCTCGTTCATGGAGACGTACGCTTCGCTCCAGCCGCCCATCATCTCTCGGCGGTGCGTAGGTCCAACGAGCACGCGCGGAAACACGTCGGCGCGGCTCGAGTCGAGACGCACTTCGAGAAAATCGCCGAGGTTGGCATCTGCGAGAAATGTGAAGAACACGCCCTGTGTGCCCGCTGCCACTTCCGGGTTCACAAACGAGAAGCTGCCGTTGTTCTGCAGAGCGACTTCGAGCGGCTTCCCTTCGACGATGCTGCGCTTGCCGAACCCTTGGTCCTGCCAGCCGTTCAGCAGCTTGCCCTGGTAGATCCAGTCAGCATCTTCGAGCGGAGGAGAGTCTACGCGGCGCCCACGCTCGCGCTCTTTGAGCCCAGTAGAGCACGCCACGAGCCACAAGGCACAGACGAGCCGTGCGAGGCTCACAAATCTGGATCCACTGTGGCCACGCCAAGGACGTGGTGGCGGCCAACGATGCTCACGATTTTCTGCGCCGTCACAATGTCGTCCTGGCCGAGGCGCACGACGAGCAACGAGTGATCCGCCGCACGCACGAGAGGCGTTGCGGCCACGTTGTCTAGAAGATTGTCGCACAGGACTATGACCTTACCGGTCTGCGCTTTGAGATGCATCTGATCGATGATCTCTTGCGCATTGATCAGCTCGAGGCCGCACGCGTAGATCAGATGCACGGGTTGCATGAGGTGGAGTTTGCCAACATCGGCGAGGCGCTCCGCCCACTTTTCAGCAGAGTGTGCATAGCTCGTAGGCACAATGGCGAGGGTGGTCCATGGGTGCTTATTGAGCTCGAACCAGAGCCCAACAAGCTCTTTGTCCTTACTTGGCTCGGCGAGGTCCTTGTTCCGCTTGACCGCCGCTTGCGCGTTGGCATCGGTGACACTCGCCTCGTCGCCCATGGGTTCGTGTTTCACTGCCGTCAATTGTCGCGCGCGATTCATGAAGTTCCTACTTTTCTGCGCACGCTTTTCGCGTGGCCACCGGTCTCCCCTGCCGTGGACACCACACGCGCCGGTACCCCCACCACCGTTGCGCCGGCGGGTACGTCCTCTAAAACGACAGCGTTCGCGCCAATGACGGCGCCGTCACCTACACTAATATTGCCGAGAATACGGGCGCCGCAGCCGATAATGACGTCGTTTCCAATATGGGGATAACCGTCATCGCGTGCCGTTCCGACTGTGTTGTTGCCCATGAAGCGAACCCTGTCACCAATGATCGCGTTGCCTCCCACGATGGTCCCGAGCGTATGCACGAAGTAGACGCCTTCACCGAGCGTGACGTCCTTGCCGATCTCCACACCGTAGACGGCCATTTGATACAAGCGCAAAAAGCGATTCATGGCGCCCAGGTGTGCACGCCGCGCGAGCTGACGCACACGAAACAAACTGACCACTCGAAACGAATCGCTGGTGAGAAACACCCGGACCATGTTTTTGGTATCGACCGTTCCGGTTGCGACACGTGTGGTTTCGTACAGATCGCGAACAAGTTTCCAATTTGGACCGTTCATGAGCGTTCCCCTTTACGAGCAGTACGCACCCATTGCTCATCCGCTTTTTTCGTATTCTTGCCGCGCCGTAAAGGAAGTGTGAGCTTCCAAGCAACGTAAACAGGAGCGAAAGCGAGATCGAAAAGTCCGCGCAGACCAGTCTCAGACAATTGCCAGCCGCGCATAACGTAAGCAGTGAGACAAAATGCGGCAAGCACAGATGGGACCAAGGCGAATGGCGACAAGGCAAAAGCCACAGTGAGGCCAATTGCGACAACCAGGGCTGCTAGCACCGCCGCCGCCACCTTGCTGAGCGGCGGCACCACCACATCCATCGCCAAGTCGAAGAGCATCAGGCTGCGCGCCGCGAGCGACTCGGCTAACAAGGTTCGGCCGAGCTTCTTCTTGATCAAGTCGCGCCCGCGCTCCCAACGTTCACGCTGGCTGCGTGAGGCTTTCTCATCTGGCACCATCTCGCCGTAGACATGCGCGTCGTGCACATACTGCACGCGAATGCCGGCGCGGCCGAGCGCTACACCGTATTCCAGATCCTCTACGACGGAAAAAGCCGCATGCGGAACCTGCTTGAGCGTAGCCAGCGAAAAGGCCATGCCGTTGCCGCGGAGTCCGCACGAGACGCCAAGCGCTTCGCGGCCACTCGAACGCAGGATGTGGAACATCGCGAGCGCAATTTTCATGAGCCGCGTTCGCCAACTCGCATCGGCATTGCTGACTGCGTAGTCCGCTTGGGCTGCTTTTGCGCCTCCGGCGAACGTGCCGCTAAAGACGCGCAAGATATTGGGCGACACCACTGTGTCTGCATCGATGACAACGGCGACATCAGGCGGAGCAGCTAACGCGTGCAAGTGATCGAATGCGAAACTGAGCGCGTAACCTTTGCCGCGTAAATCTTTGTTCTGCCGTTCGAGCACATTTGCGCCGGCCGCCCGCGCTTGGCCCGCCGTATCATCCGAACAGTTATCAGCGATGACGAACACCTGGCGCTGGGCAGGCGGATAGTCGACTGCGAGCAAGCTCTTTACCGTATTGCTGATGCCAGCGGCTTCATTGTGCGCAGGCACTACGAACGCAAAGCGGATGGAGACGGCCTCATCACTCTTCTTTCGGCCAAAGAAGGACGCCGCCGTGAGAAACGCTAAATAACCGGTAAAAAACAACGCCGGCAACGCAACGAGCGCGGAGACCACGTACATCAGCACGCTCATGAAACGTCCCTTCCCATGCAGCAGAAGGTACTCCACACCCAGAGCGCGTTGATGGTGCGACTGAGAGGCAGGCGCCGAACAGCCATGTGGCCTACTTCTCCCGCA
>JBIKMD010000362.1:0-5322 GCA_044359465.1 Myxococcota bacterium | reverse complement strand
AGAAGGAATCACCCTACAACGTCATTGCGATTTTTGGCTTCATTGCGTTTCTGCTCAGCGTCTTCAAAGGCAAGCTCGAGCTTACCACGCTCCATGCATACACGATTCCTGTTGGTGTTGGCGTGCTCACGCTCGTGCACTTGTACGAACGTGTGCTCGAGCGTTCGGTGCGCGCCAACATTCGTTTGCTCACCCTCGGCGTCATGCTCGCCACCACGGGTTACCACGCGCTGCTCGACGACCGCTTCCCACTCATGTTCCACATGACCTTCATTTTGCTGAGCATCGCAATGATGGCTGTGGGCGGCTTGCTCCGCGTGAAGCTGTATGTGGTGGTGGGCTTCTTTGGAGCGTTCATTGACGCCCTCGTCTTGCTCGTAAAGACGGTCGCCGCTATGAACCGAGGGCCGCGTATGACGCTCATTGGCGCGTTTGTCTTGCTCATTGGTGCGGCGCTCGTGGGCGGTGCGATCTACTACAAGGCGCACCGAGACGCGCTGCTCGAGCGGTTTTCGCGCTTTCGATCGCGCTTTGCAGGCTGGGAGTAGAACGACTTGGGATGGTTGCTAGTCTTAGCGTTGACGCAAACCGAGCTGCGCTGGGGTGGAGATTTGCAGGGCGGCGCCCCTTTTGTCGTTCAAGACGAGAAGGACGCTAGCAAGCTCGTAGGCTTCGAAGTGGAGATTGCGGACGAGCTTGGCAAACGCCTGGGTCTCACGCCTCGCTTCGTCCAAACGGATTGGTCCACACTCATGCAGGGCCTAGAGCGTGGCACTTACGACATTGCCATGAATGGACTGGAGGCAACGCCTGCAAGACGCGAGATCGCGCTGCTCACGCGCCCTTATCTCCATTTCGATTTGGTGCTCAGCGTCCGTCGCACGCAGGAAGACAAGCCCGTGCGAACCGTGGGCGTCTTAGAAAACTCACTCGCCCACGAAGAAGTGAGCGCGCACAAAGACTGGGAAGCCAAACTCTACCAAGGCGTAGAAGAGCCCTACGCGGATCTGGAACGCGGCCGTATTGACGCCGTGCTCATGGACTCAGTGATCGAGCCTATCTACGGTCGCAGAGAGGGCCTGGTCGTTTCCCAAAAGGTAGGCAGCGGCACCTACGTCATCGCCTGCAAAAAAACGAACGCCGGCTTGTGCGAGCGTGTCGATGCGGCCCTCGCCGCGATGATTGACGACGGATCGCTAGCGACAATCTTGGGTCGCTGGAACTTGGGAGGAAGCAACACCGAGCGCATCGCTGGTGAACCCAAACGGAGCTTCAGCTGGCAACAATTGCTGCTCTTCGTTCGCGCCTCCGGCATGACGCTGCTCGTTTCACTGTTGGCCATGGTGCTCGCCATGACCTGGGGCTTGCTCCTCGCAAGCGCACGGGCGTTTGGCCCAAAGTGGGCCCGCTTGCTCGGTTCGGCGATTGTCGAAAGCTTCCGCGGCACACCGGTGTTGCTGCAACTCTACGTGATCTACTTTGGGCTTGCCCCGGTACTGACACTCTCGCCGCTCACGGCTGCAATCATCACGCTAGGCCTGAACTATGGCGCCTATGAAGCAGAGATCTACCGCGCGGGACTCAATGCCGTGCCTGCGAGACAATGGGATGCGGGCCTCGTGCTCGGGCTCACGCGGACACAGACGTTTACGCATATCGTGATGCCGCAAGCGATTCGTATTGCCTTGCCTGGCATGGCAAACGATTTCGTGTCGCTCCTAAAAGACTCAGCGCTCGTCAGTGTGATCACGGTTGTGGAGCTGACTAAGCAAATGCAGATCACGGCCATCGATCTGCGATCCTGGGTAGCGCCCGGCATTGTCTGCGCGGCGATGTACATGGCCATGAGTCTCCCCGCCTCGCAGCTCGGCCGCTATCTCGAACGCAGGTTGCAGAGCGCATGATCACACTTAGCAGCGTAGACAAACACTATGGCGATCGGCACGCGCTCAGGGGCGTGAGTCTTAGCGTTGCGCCCGGTGAAGTCGTGGCGCTCATTGGTCCCTCGGGCGCGGGCAAGAGCACGCTTCTGCGATCGATCATTGGCCTAGAGACCGTCACGAGCGGGTCCATTCGTTGCTTCGAGCATGTGCTACCTGCATCACCTGCCGGGCTACGTGCGCTCCGGCGCGATGTGGGATTCCTCTTTCAGGACTTCCAACTGTTCCCACATCTCACGGCCTTGCAGAACGTGTCGCTCTCATTGGTGTTGTCGCAAGGCGTCGCGCAGCAAGACGCAGACGCGCGCGCGCTCGGCGTGCTCGAACGCGTGGACCTCAAAGCCCACGCGCACAAACATCCAGGGGCACTCTCAGGCGGACAGAAGCAGCGCGTCGCACTTGCACGCGCCTTGGCACTCGACCCGCGCGCCATTCTCTTTGACGAACCCGTGAGCGCGCTCGATCCTGAGTGTGTCCTCGACGTGGTCGACGAAATTGAAGCGCTCAAGGCAGCCCAAAAAGCAGTCATTGTCACGACGCATCTGCTGCCATTCGCTCGGCGAATCGCCACACGCATCGTGTTCATGGTGGATGGCGCCATCGTTGAATCGGGCACGCCAGACGAGATGCTCAATACACCAAAGTCAGAGCGCCTGCGGCACTACCTCGCGCACAACCTCACCTGAGCATCCTTTTGGTGTGGCTGGCCGAGCTCGAGCATCCTGGTCGTAGCCGCCACGTATTGAGGCACAAATGAAACGGACGACCTTAGTCCTCCAAGCTCACACTGACCAGGTTGTCGTCGAGCACGCGGTCAATCAACTTCACAAGGGGATCGACTCCCGCTTTCTTGGGCAAGGTCTCACTCACGTAGCTGAGCGTTTGCTCTCCGCGCCTGACTTTGACGAGCGTTGTCGCAATCGCTTTTTCGTTTTTATCGAGCCCGCCAATCTCCATGAGCTGCTCGAAGTCGCCCGGCGTCTCGCGCCCTTCTCCATCCGCCGTGAGCTTCTCTGCGTTCACGACTAGGGTCACATCGTAGCGCCCATCTGCCCGCTTCTTCGCGACCGCCGTTTTCGTACGGTTGTCATAGAGCGTGATGCGTTCGAACAAGTCTTCGACGATCGCCGGGTTCGCTAACCCCTGCTTGAGCTCAGCAAGCAGCTCGCGTGTGTAGGTGTAAGGCGGCGTTTGAAAACGTGTCTTATCCGCAAAGCGCTTGAGCGCTGCATTGACGTGCTCTTTACCGACGCTGTCCGCGAGCCCATAAAACGCGAGCGCGCCCTTTTTATAGTGAATATATCCCTGATTTTCGACGCGGTAGAGCGGCAACTCTTTTTTGCGTTCGCTCGCACGGCCCCCAAGGTAACCCCGTAGCTCATGCCGCAGGAATCGGCGCATCATGGGCTCGCCATACTTTTCTTCCAGCACGAGCAGCGCCGAATACTCCGCGAGTGACTCGCACAGCATCGCCGCGCCCTGCACATCACCACCAATGACTTGATGCCCCCACCACTGGTGCGCCACTTCATGCGCTGTGACGAAGTAAGGATAATCGATGTCCTTTGGATCGTCTGGATCCACCCGCACAATAAAACCTAGGCCCTCCGAATAAGGCACGGTGTTCGGAAACGACTGCGCGAACATCGCATAACGAGGAAACTCGACGATCCGAAGTTGCTTGAATTGATAGGGGCCAAAAAGACGCGTGAACGTAGCGATCGAGTGCTTCACGGACTCACTCATGCGCGTCACATTGTAAGTGTGCGCCGGGTGATAAAAAATCTCGATGTTCACACCTTGATGCGTCTCGCGGTGCACCGCAAAACGACCGGAGTTCACCGCGTAAAAATTCTGCATGGGGACGTCCATCTCGTAGCGAAAGAACTTTCGCCCGCCTTCGTCCCAGGTGCGCTTCAGATAACCAGGCGCAATGGCAATCTGGTCAGGCGCAGTGCTCACAGTCGCATTGAAGCGGAACCAATCCGCATCACGGGTGAACATGTTGTATTGACGCGCCTGCGGGTCATCCAGATCTGCCACGCGCTCTTTCTCTGGAAGCGACTGCCGGTGACGTGCGTTGTCATCAGAGAGCTCTGCCTGCGCAGCGTAACCAATCCTCGGATAGAACCCTTCGCCGATGAATGACCCGTTCTCAACGACGGCGGTGCTGCCACCTCGCACGCGAAAACCAGGATTGCGAATGAGCGTGAGGTAGCTGAGCTTGGTTTTCTCACCTGGTGCGAGCGGCGTGCTCAATTGCAACGCGTAGTAGCCGTGAGCTCGGTCATCGATGATCCGCGTGCTCGCGCGATCGAGCTCGAGCCTCGCCACCTGCAACTCCTCGTTGATCAGCACGTCGATGACAGAGATTGGCGTGGTGGTTTTATTTTCGAGCACCATGTCTGCGCTGAGGTCTGCTTCTCGCTGCTCCGGTCGTAGCGCGACCGTGAGCTCGACGTCAGTGACCTTGGGCTGCGGCAATGTTTCGCGGACTTTGTACAGCGTCTCGTATTCCGCGGTGCGCCTTTCACCGGCGCTCCCGGTCTCGTACCGGTTCAGGATGTTGGTGTTGTAGAAGATATACGCGCCCGTGAGTACAAACGCCGACGCCAAGATGAAGAATGGCGCTGGCATGAAGCGTGTTTTGGCTTCTTGGAAGCGCCGTGTCGTCTCTTCTCCTCGCCGTGCAAACAGAACGCTCGCGAGCACCAGCAGACCCGAGCCAAGGAGCCAATACAACGAGAACCAAAACAGCCCAGCAGCGTAGTGACCGTAACCATTCATGTCCGAAACGGTGGGCACGGGCCCCTCGCCGAAACGATACAAATAGTGCTCGAATCCGAGTTTATCGAGCGCCATCGTCCCAAGGAAGTAGACCACGACCATGAGATAGCCCGCATACTTACTGGGAGAGACGACCTGCACGAAAATGGCGAGCGAGCACAGCATCAGCGCATTCGGAAGGTCCAAAAAGAGAAGGCGCTTAGCGAAGACGAATGGCTCGATCGCGTAAAAACCCCGCGCAAGCTGCAGACACACCGCGGTAGCGGCGATGAGCAACAAGAGCAGCGCTTGAGACAAGAACAAGCCAAGCCACTTCGCGATGATGGGTTGCCAAGTTCGCATGGGAAGCGCGTCATAGAGTTGGTGCATGCGCGCATCGCGTTCGCGCCAGACCGCATCCCCGGCAAAAATGGTGACAACCGCAAGACCAAAAGGCCCAAAAACAGAGAAGGCCAGTTCAGCAGTTGCGGTGCTCACCGGGTAGGTGTGAAAGCCTGGCTCGCTTCCCGCGTTCGACAAGATGATCGCCGTGAAGAGGATGCCGGAAGCCGCGACGGCCTGAAAGTACACATTCAGCACCATCTGTTTGAGCTCG
>JBIKMD010000361.1:0-5325 GCA_044359465.1 Myxococcota bacterium | reverse complement strand
AATCCACACCTCGTCCTCCACCACCTCTAGCGCAAGCGCGGGACGTAGTGCGCGAATGTCGGCCGCGAGCGACGCAATCGCGCCACTCTTTAAACGCAAAGTATCCTCTGCGATTTGGCCCTTGAGCGCGTCTGGGGTTCCGGTCGCGACCACCTTGCCGTCTGCCATCAGCGCAAGCGAGTCACAGTGTTCGGCTTCTTCTCCAAGATGCGTGCTCACAATCGCAGTGAGACCTGTTTCGACCACCTGCGAGCGGATGGCTTGCCAAAACTCGCGCCGAGCCCGCGGATCTAGCCCGGTAGAGGGTTCATCGAGAATCAGCAAACGTGGGCGGTGAACGAGAGCCTTCGCCAGCTCCACGCGTCTTGCCAAGCCGCCAGACAGCGTCTTCACTCTTTCACTACGGCGTTCGCTCAAAGAAAAGCGATCGAGTGCTTGGCTCACCGCTGTACGCAGCGGCGCGCCCTTCATTCCGTAGAGCGCGCCCGCGCACGTGAGGTTCTCTTCAACCGTGAGGAGACTGTCCAAGCTGCGCTGTTGAAACACCACGCCGAGCAAACGCCGCACAGCAGCGGGGTCACTGACGGCGTCGTGACCAAACATCGTCACCGTGCCGCGCTGCGGCTTGCGAATGGTCGCTAGGATCTGCAGCAGGGTGGATTTGCCGCTGCCGTTTGGACCGAGCAAGCCCTCAATCGATCCTGCCTTGGCCGTGAGACTCACGCCGGCAAGCGCGACGCGATCGCGATACGCGAAGTGCAGATCCTGACAGGAGACGCTCACGTTAGAGGTGAAGCGCGTTGAGCAGCAGACGTGGGCGATCAGCCACGAGGAAAGCGATGAGCAAGGGAAGGTAGGCGATGCTGGTGAGGAACAGACGCCGCGCTGCTTTGCGATCGTGCTCGAACGACAAGCGAACGGCCTGCATCAAGAAGAAGGTGCCGAGCAAAAACGCGCCTACCACGTAGATGACACCCGCGGACCCAGTCGCAAACAGAACGAGACTGGTGAGGAACAACGCAATCGTCGTGACAAGCACGCGCCATTCGACCCCGCGCTGTTCGTTTTGGCCGCCTGGCCAAAGCTTGAAACCGCCGCGTTCGTAGTCGCTCTTGTAGAGAATCGCGAGCGCCCAAAAATGCGGCAGCTGCCAGAAGAACAAGATGAAGAACACGGTCCATGCGTCCACGCCAATGCTACCGGTCGCCGCCGTGTAACCCATCATGGGCGGCAGCGCGCCGGGGATGGCGCCTACGACGGTGGCCCACGGCGAAGTGCGTTTGAGCGGTGTGTACGCGAAGATGTAGACCGCCGCAGCGAGCAAGCTGAGCAGTGCGGTCAGCGGATTGGTGAACACCCAAAGAATGACACCGCCAAGTGAGATGAGCGCCATGCCAAAGGCGATGGCTTCTTCGTGCGTCAGCCGATCTGCCGCAACCGGCCGTTCTCGTGTCCTCGCCATTTTGCGGTCAAAATCGCTTTCCATGGCCATGTTGAGTGCACAGGCGCCGCCGCCGGTGAGCGCGGTGCCAACCAGCGTTGCAAACATCAAAGAAGCGGGAAGTGCCGCATCGGCCGCAAGCGACAACCCTAACAAGGTGGTGATCACCACCAGCAAGGTCAGGTTGGGTTTGGTGAGCAGATAAAGATCGCGAAGACGTTGAGACGTCCCTTCGAAAGGTCGCGTCGCTGTAAGCTTGGACTGCATCGCAGTCGCCCGCTACGCGACTGCGCTAGAACCGTCAACCACGTATGACGTGAGAAAGTTTGCAAAGTCGTCGCTAGTCGTCTTGACTCGATGAAAGAACGCTGTTTACTCCCGCACCGCCGCAAGGAGTGAGAAGATGGTCATCGATTTTGAATGCAACAGTTGCAACGGCGACTTCGAGCTAGATGTCGCTGAAATGATCGAAACGCCGAAGCCTATCAAGTGCCCGCACTGTAAGGCCAAGGTTGACGCCAAGGCGTCTGAAGACTTCGCGACCGTGCTCGAAGATCTGATCGCTCAGATCTCCGCCATGGGGAAGAAGTTCACGCTGACAATGGCGATTGAAACCGATGATCTTCCAGGCGCTTACGCGAAGGAAGAAGAAGACGACGAGGATGAAGACGAGGACGAAGATATCGACCTCGACGACGAAGACGTCGCTGAAGACGAAGCCGAAGAAGAACGCTAAACGCGTTTTCCATGCCGCTTTCTGTCGACGACGCGCTTCATCTCATCGTCCACGACCTCCGCAACCCGCTCAACGTGTTGTTGCAGAACGTGCGTTTTGTCTCCGACGCTGTCGTGGATGAAGACGCGCGGGCTGCGGCGCAGGATGCGATTAGCTCGGGGGCAGCCATTGAACGAATGCTCGCCAACGTCGTTGATGCGCTCTGCGAGTCGTCGCCGCTTGCTGGTGCTGTGATCGAGGACGTGCGCCTTGCGCCGCTCTGCGCAGCCGCGGCAGAGCAAGCGGACCCCCGCGTCAAGCTTGCGCCAGTACTGCCCTCGCTGACGGTGCAGGCAGATGACAAGATTCTCAGCCGCATGCTCGCTACTTTGCTCGACAACGCGCTTCGTCACTCGCAAGGCCGTGTGGACATGAGCGCGCGCCTGACGCCAGCCAAGAACCGGGTGGTGATTCGCATTTCGGATGCAGGCGCGGCCGTGCCTCCTGAATTCTTGCCTCTCGTGTTTACCCCCGATGCGCGCTTGCATGAAAACGCAAAACGTATGCGTCCGGAACCTTGTTTTGGTCTGGTGGCCGCCAAATTGGCAGCGATACGTTTTGGCGGCACGCTCGAGATTGAGCAGCCAGGGCTAGGCAATGTGTTCGTTTTGGAGTTGCCCGCGAGGGGCTGAGTGGGGCGGCTTACTTCTTGGCGGATTTGGCAGATTTTGCTTCTTTGACTTCTTCTTCTGACTTGCCTTGACGCTCCGCGTCCGTGGCTTCTTTCTCTTGCGCTTCTAGCTTGGCCCCTGGCGACATCATGATCGGCTCGGTCACAGGCAATTTGTCGAAGATCATGTCCACGCTGACCGTGCGGCCGCCGTCCGTCGTGATCTTGTAGTGGAATTCGAGGTCGAGCTTCTCAGACTCACGCGGCATCAATTGCAAGTAGTAGTAGCCCAAGGTTGCGCCCGGCGGGAAGCTTTGGACCCAGCGCTCTGGGTTGTTGATGGCAATCGTCGGATGGGCGCCGGCTGCGTCGAACTTGTATTTGATCTCGTCGACCTTCTCGACCTTGCCTTTGACCTTGGTCTCTTTGCCCACCCAAACGCGCATGTTGATGTCGCCGTAGGCCACTTCGCTCGGGAAGCCCCAGGCAATGAAGTCCGCGCGCAAGGCTTCTTCGCCGTCTGGCGTGGTGACGCGTTTGAGCGAGGTCACGTCTAGGCGAACGCCGTTGTTGAACTGTGTCAGCACCGGTTTGTAGGCGCCCGAGAAGAGGTTCTCGTATTGCGACTTGGCAAGCGTGTAATACTCGTCACGCAGCTTCTTTTGTTCGGCTGAGGGCGGTTTTTTCTCGTCCGATTCCGCGAATTTTTTGCGCTCGTGGTCCGGGTCAAGGACCGACGCGTCAAGTGCCGCCAATTTGTTCAGCTCTTCTTTGTAGGCCTTGAGCATGCCGTTCTGGTCATTCACGTACTCAGCAGGCGTTCCACCTGTGCGCAGCGTTGCTGATTTCTCGCCGTATTTGGCGCGTACGGAGGCGAGCTTCTCTTTGAACTCTTTGGCCTTCATTTCGCTGTGATGGTTCAAATAGAAGATCACCAAGGCCACGACGGCGAGCCCCGCGATCACAAAGAGGGAGAAAAATTTCTTCATGGTGCTGCGCGACTAGCCCGAGACTCAGGGCTGTTGCAACGCCAAAACAGGGCACATTCTAGAATTGTGCGGGCGCTTACTGTGGTTTGACGAGCTTACGCTCGATGGCCGTGCGCACAACGTCTGCCCGGTTCGAGACGTGCAGCTTTCTATAGATGCTCTTGATGTGGGTACGAACGGTCTCGGCGCCAATCCCTAGGCGCGCAGCGACGTTTAGGTAGTTCGCGCCTTGCACCAAATGTTCGAGTACCTCGCGTTCGCGCGGCGTGAGCTCAGGGAGGGGTTCAGCGCTGACGTCGTTGAACTCTTTGAGCAGTCGGCGCGCAAGCGTAGGGCTGATGGCGGCACCGCCGCGCATGGTTTCGCGTACAGCGTCCAAGATCTGCTTGCCCGAGGCTTCTTTCAACAAATAGCCAACGGCGCCTGCTTTGAGTGCAAGGAAGAGCGACACCTCATCATCGAATACGGTGTAAGCAATACACTCGATCTTGGGCGTCATGGCTGCAGCCGCGCGGATCACTTCGATGCCAGAGATGTCCGGAAGGCCAAGGTCGATGATCGCGACCGTTGGTGCGTTTTCTTTGAAGCCTTTGATGGCTGAGCGGCCGCTGCCGTAGATGCCGAGCACTTCGAAGTCTTCGGTGTCACGCAACATCTCGGCCAAATTGTCGCGTACACTCGGTGTGTCTTCGACGAGCGCTACGGTGATTTTGTTCTTGTTCATACCACTCCATGAGAGACGGAAGCATCCGCAATCGGGATGCGCGCAATCACGCGCACGCCTTTGTCACCGTTTGCGCTCACTTGCACGTCGCCATTCTGTTCTTTTGCACGCGTCCGCATGTTGCCTAGGCCTCGGCCCTCGCTTGGCGAGTGACCCAGCCCGCGTCCATCGTCGGAAATTTCTAGGCGAATCTCGCGATCGTCGCGCTCGAGCGCAATACGCACGGTTTTAGCGCCACTATGGCGTAGCGTGTTGGTGAGCGCTTCACGCACAATCGCGCTGAGTGCCACACTCACCCCCGCGCTGAGCCGCCCATGCCACGCGTCATTGTCCATTTGCCACTCCAGATGCATATCGGCTGCATCCGCAATATCTTCAGCGCGGCGGCGCAATGTGGCGACGAGCTCGCGTGAATCGCGCCCTGTGCTCGAGAGTGCCCAAATGGTGTCACGCAGCTCTTCTAAGCAGAGGCGGATGGTGTCTTGAATCCAGACGAGGGGCTCGCGTTGGTCCTCTGGTACGCGCTTTTGCTCACGCTCGGCGCGAAGGGCGATGCCCGTGAGCCGTGCGCCCACGTGATCGTGCAAGTCGCGAGCGATGCGCGCGCGTTCGAGCGAAAGGGTGGCACGTCGTGATTCTTCTTGCAGCGCGTCGCGCCAATCGTAAGTGTCGCGGAGCACACGGTAGTTTAGCCAGGTGCCAGCGATGCTCAGGAAGGTCGCGAGCCCGCCCCAGCGCAGCGCATTGACGATTTGTTCGCGTGTCGCTTCTGGAGAGAGCTGCAAA
>JBIKMD010000360.1:0-5329 GCA_044359465.1 Myxococcota bacterium | reverse complement strand
AATGAACACGACGAGCGTGGCCGCCAAATCAGCAGCGAGCACATTCCAATAGGCCTCACCCTTCAAGTGCTTCAGCACCGGCACCGACGCCGCGAGCGCAATGAAATAGACGACGATGATGAAAGCAAACGATTTACTACGCGACATACGACGGATGATTGCTCGAATTGTGGTCTCGTTGCAAAGAGTCAGCAATGGATCTGTTGAAGCTAGATGACTATCAATCGTGGTTGCTGCGTAGTGGCGACCATCGTTTGCTGATTGACCCGTGGCTCACTCCCAAGCTGCGCTTCCCGCTTGGCACCTTCGAAAGAGAGCGAAAACTTCCGGTGAGCGACGCTGGCGTCCCAACCGGTCTGCTCATCACTGCCCCCTTTGGTGACCACCTCGATGCGCCCACACTTGCCCCGTTTGATCGCGCGCTCCCAGTCTTTACCAATGCCCCCGCGGCACGCCGATTACGCGGCCTCGGCTTCACGAACATCACGACTGTGCGCGCCGGAGACACCCATACTTTCGGTGCGCTCACGGTTCGCTTCATCGCACCGGGCTTCCCCTACTCACACAATTCGCTGGGGTTCTTGCTCGAAGAAAACGCACGCCGGGCCTACTTCGAGACCCACGTCATTGGCGCTAAGACACTCGCGCAGTTGCCAAAACCACTCGATGCGCTGATCTCCACCATGGAGAGCGTTCGCCTCTTTGGGATCCAACTCTCCATGGATGCGGTGCGTGCAGCCAAAGCCGCAGCAGCCCTGCAAGCGCGTGTGTTCGTGCCAACCGGAATCGATCCGGGTCGAAGCACAGGGCTGCTTCCCAAACTGCTGAGCGTGAAGAGTGATAGGCAGGCGTTCGATGCAGCGCTTGAAGAGAGCGCACCCGGCACACAATGCCGGTGGCTCGAGCCAGGAGAAGCACTAACGCTTTAAGGAACGATCTCGATGGTGCCGTTGATGATCGCTTCACGCTGCGATTGCTGCGGGTCGATGTTCACAGGAACGAGCGCGTCCGCTTGCGAGGGCAAGGTGCCCACTGTTTCGGGAACAGCAGGCGTGTCCGTCCCTTGGGTGAGCGCGCTTTGCGCCGTGGCAAAGCGGCCATCTGCGTTCTCCACACCAAAACCGCCCCCCGTGCTAAAACCATTGAGCAAATCGCCGAGCGTTGAGGCGTCTAGCGCACCCACTTCGCCCGCCCCGTTCTGATTGACCGTCACCTGCGTCATAGGTGGCAGCGTCTGTTCTTTGCCGTCCGGCGTCGTCACGTAGCCCTCGCCGCGCTCAACCGCCACCTGCGTCGAAGCGCCATTCACGCCGACCACAATGGACGTGCCGCGAACACCTGCAACAGCACTCGTGGTCTCAACGCTGAATGCGGAACCGCCGCCAAAAAACTTCTGGATGCGCGCCCACACCACACCCGCCACGAGCTTCACACCAATTTTGGGGCGCTCTGCAGCGGGCTCGAGCTTCGCAAGCACCAGCTCCGCGCTGGGTCCCAGCGACACCACGCTGCGATCCGAGAAATACAATTGGATCTGACTGGCCTCCGCGGTCTTGAGCACGTCGCCTCTGTACAAACGATCGCCGCGCGCAAGCACACGCGTCGAGTTGCCAGCGGTGGCGCTCACTTTGCCCACCAAGGAGACCACGCGGCCAAATTGCGGCTGCTCATCTTCTGCCGAAACCAATAACGCCAAGCTCAGAACTACGATCATGGTTGCCTCTTGATCTTAATAGGTAGCACGAACGGTGAGTCCGGCGATGTGACGCATGTAATCGAATGAGTCGACGGTCGAGACGTTGCGGACGAAGTGGTAGTCCAGCTCGAGCGCAAGCCACGGTGTGGGATTGAAGGCCGCGACAAAACCCGAGCTAACACGCTGGTCTATGCGTGTGGTTGAGCTTTGGCGATAGAAACGCCCCATGTAAGACAGTGTACCCCCAAAGCTGAAAAACGACACACGGAAACGCACGAACGCATCAGCTTCCGGTCCAAGTTCGCGTTGCTCCAGGCCTGCCGCATTCTCCATTTGGAAGCCCACGCGAACATGCGCAATCACATCGTTGCGGGCGATATTGAGCCCTGCGCCGCCGTTGAGATGAAGACCGTCGCGGTCTGTCACGCCTGGCTGATTGAAGGTTCCGGTGGTGAAATCGCGAAAGCCGATGCCGAAGTAGACACCCGGTTGGAAAATGTCTGCGATGATGCGCCGATATTCGAGCACGCCCGCAAAGTCCTGCATGAAGTGCTGCAGAAAGCCTTGGAGAAACACTTGGCTCATGTACGCCGTACCAATGAAGCGGTTGTTCATGTGCACGATGTCGGCGGTAAAACGCGGAAGGATTTGCGCATAGTCGAAGAGCGACAGGCGCGAGCGGTTGCTCAGATGGATCCCACCAGACAGATCCACGCCAAGAGACAAACGCGCCGGACCATAGGTGGGCTGCCACGCAGCGCCGCCAGACAGCGCGAGTCTGAAGCCGCCTTCGTCAGAGGGCGACGCATCTTGGATGAGCGTCACGTTCGAGTCGTACTCTGCGGTGACGTTCGCTCGAACCATCCACGGTTTCTTTGAGGTTGGCGGCGGCGCCGGTGCGTCGAGCAAGGCCGAGAGCTTTTGCGCTTCCGCGTTGTTCGGGTCGAGCGCGAGCGTTTGCTCGACCGAAGCTTTTGCTTCCCGCTTGTCTTGCTGCTCAGCGAGCAGGTACCCACGCAGCAGGTTTTGCTCGGCGTTTTTTGGCTTGAGGCTCAAAAAACGCTGCGCGTCCTCGGACTGCGTCGTCAATCGACGCTCCCAAGACAAGCGCGCCAAATCGAAGGCGAAGTCGATGTTCTCAGGCGCCAGGTCGCTGGCCTTCTTGAGCAATGCACGCGCCTGCGAAAAATGCAGGTCGCTCTCTTCGAGCAACCCCTCTGCATGCGCCACTTCGGCGGCATCAGCGCGTTCCGTAGCGCTCAGCTCAGCAGGCTGCGACGATGGTTCAGCACTCAGCAACGCAGCGATGTAAACGATTGTATACATATCCCCTCAATAACCAGTCTTAGAGAAACGGAAAAGCCGAGCCGTACCAGTACCCACCACTACATTGCCAAGCGAGACCAGCGGTCCTTCACCTTGATCCGCGCCCCAATTGACCGAAACCAAACAATCATCCCCTGCTTCGCACATTCCATTGTCCGTGCCGATGCCGTCGTGATCGATTTCCACGGCCCCCGGCAAATAGGTCGTACGACAAACCGCTTGCGACACGTCTGTATCAGACACGGACCCAGGGTACTCGACCGCACAGCCGAGCGGCGGCGGCATCGAATCACGGAACACGATCGTGGAAAGCGCTTCGCTAGCGGTGGGCAACGGCAGCGTGTCATTCAAAGGCCCGCCACCGAGTGGACGCCAGTCGAACACAGAACAGCGGCCCTCTGCGCAACCACCGCGGTGCGACGCATTCGGGTAAGTGTCCAGGTTTGGGTCCGTCACCCACGAACGACGCGGCGATTCGAAGCTGGTGTACGCGAACTGTGCGTTTGGAACGCTCGCGACGTCAGCACCAGTCTGGCCGTTGCCAGGCTGAAACGCAGGATTGACGCTTTCTCTGGTCACAAAACCAACAAAGGGAGCCTGCGCAGGCATCGCCGTGAGCACGGCATCGCAAGAGCCCGAGGGTCCAGACGGACACGGCCAGTCAGACGAGCCAGCGGTGCCCGTCGTCGTGCAAGTCGCAGCGACGTCGGCGCTGACAGAACAAACAAAACCCGATGGCCCAGGGACGTAACTCGCGAGACCTTCGATTCGCGGCGCCTTGAACCCTGGGCTCATATACACATTCACCAGTGGCCCGGTCACCGCAAACGCTGCGAAGTCGTGGAGCTGCACGGACAGCGCGCCATTGGTGTACAAACCGCGATCGCTATTCACCACGAGTGTATTGGCAGCGACGTTGTCCGACCCACTGACTTGAATCTGCTCGCTGCTGTTATGCGCCGAAGTCACATTCGCCAAAAAGATGGATTGCGTTGAGAACCCAAGGCTTACCCCGCCCACGTTGTCGACGGTGGTAATGTCTACAAGACTAGAGCTCTGCAGATTGGTGGCGAAAACCGCGTAGTCGAAGGTGTTGGTGACGAATACCCGCCGCACACGCACGCGCTCATTGCGTTTGAAGGTCCCTCCGAACTGAAGCCCGTACTCCGCATACGCCACGCGCACATCTTCGATTGTCGATACCTGCAACGCTTCGGCGAAGATTCCAGCGCTCGTCACATCCTGAATGGTAATGCGCTGAAGTATCGTCTCGGAGGTCTCAAAGTCACCGCTCTCGTTGCCCAAGCGAATGCCGTAGCTTTGCGAGTTGCGAATGCGTAAGTCAGCAAGCTTGCCACCAATCGTCTCGCCTACGTAGACATGCCCACCAGCAAGATCCAGGTTGCGCAGCGTCACGCGCGAGCCCACAACAGAAATGAACGCGTCTGTCGCTTGCGCAAGCCCGGTTACGCCAAGCGCACCGCCTTCGAGCCACGTTTGATTTCCATTCACGGCAAAAGGCTGCAGCTCTGCGACGGTGCCAGGCACCAGCACCACGGCGACATTCGAGCTGATCAGTGATGATTCGAGCGCCGGCAGGGTCGCACCGCCGGCCACCATGATCGATCCCGTGACACCAGTTGGCGCAAAGGTACCAGCGTCGTTCCGGATGATCGTATTTTGCCACCACTGTTCACTCGCGCTCGAACGCTGAGCTGTGCCTTCCGTGATGGTGAGCGCCATGTCTTTGAAGACACACGGCGCATCCTCAGTCGTACAGGTGCCGAACTCGATCACCGAGCTCAAACCACTGCGCGGACGAATGCCAGTGCTTCGAAAGGCGATGTGATCACCCGAAGGCTCGCACACCCACTCGAGCAGCCGAGCCGAATCGTTCGCTACCATGCCATCACACGAGGTCTGGTCGTAGAGCTGCGCGACGCGCAACTCAGCGCCGTGCTCGCACACTTGTCCTGGTTGGTTGAGACACGGCGTCTCGGAACCTGCGATCACATAGTTCAACCAATTCGCGAAGCTCGGATGCACGGGACGTACCGCGCCAAGGCAGCGCACGACGATCGACGCAGGAAGAAGCTGCGCGACGCAGTGAAAGTCATCGACCTGACTTGCGCCCGGCTGCACGAGTTGCACGAGGGGGGTCATGGCGTTCGTCGTGGTCAGCGGGAAATCGCCGTCTCCTTGTACCGTCACCATTTCACCCGCCACGTCGACGAGCAACGGCGTAGCGAGCGCTCCACGCAAGCCGCGCACAGTGAGCGTGAAGGGAGCGATACAGGTCACCGTTGA
>JBIKMD010000359.1:0-5341 GCA_044359465.1 Myxococcota bacterium | reverse complement strand
GTTGCGCTGAACCGTACCGAATGCTTCTGCGGCGAAGATGAGCATGAGCGCCGCCGTCACCGCCGTGGGTGCCCACTTGCGCTTCTTGGTCGCAAAGCCCTCGTACCAAACACCGGCAAAGTTCGTCACCGAGAGGGTCAAACCGACAAAAGGCAGGAACATGCGGTGGTCGTTGGTGATCTCGGCAAGCGGCAAGGCAGAGGTTGGTAAGTTCGCGAGCAGGAACCAGGCAAAACCGAGGGCAGCGGGCCGAAACTTCTTGCGCTTACCGAGCGGGAACATGCCAACAGCCATGCCCAGCACCGTGAACACGCCTACGAAGAAGCGGAAATCGAACCACTCAACGCCCGGCATGTCGGTGTCTGCCGTGAGCGTGGTGGGGAGGAAGAAGCACTTGATTTCGTACCACAGCATGAACGGCTGCGAACGCCAGTAGTACCAAGGATTATTGCCACCGAGCTCGGCCGTCGCTGCTTCAAAATGTCGATAAATGGCGAAGAAAATGCCGATCACAACGAACGCCGGCCAAATCTTCTTGAGCATGCCAACGATTTTTTGAGGCACGCTGCCCGCTGTCTCGAAGAACACGTAAGCGCCAAGAATCGGTCCGTACATGACCGCCGCTTGTTTGGCGAAGCAGGCCACGAACATGGGAAGCAAGTGCCAACCGATGGCCTTCTCACTGCGCAAGTAGAGCCACATGGAAGCCGTCACACCGAGCGCGTCCCACAGGTCACCGCGCTGCACGATGTAGTTGACGGTCTCGGCGCTCACCGGATGCAAAGCGAAGACAGTCGTCCCGATGAAGGCGAGGACTGTCCCTTTGTACTCGCTCTCGAACGCGCGAATGAGCAGGATGCGGTACATGAAGTACATGCACACCAGCAGCAGCATGTAGAGCAGATAGCTGTGGACGTGAAACCACGGTGTCTTCAGCCCGCCGGCAAGCCAATGATCCACCGCGAACTCGAACGCGAGCAACGGGCGATACCCTTGGTGAGAGAGCGACGAGCTGAACGTGCTCGAATCCACGAAGAAGCGCTTCCAGTTGGAAATCGACTGGATATGCGGGTTCGACTGAATCGCGTGCGAATCATCGAAGTGGAAGTCGTTGTCGAAATGGATGGCGTAGACCGCAGTGGTCACAAGCAGCACGCCCAGTAGCAACAACGCACGTTTCCACGGCACAGAGAGGAAGTCTTTCACGCGCGAAGTCTTACACTCATAAATCCGGGCGGTGCAACTTCAGCACCGTTGGGCTAGGCAATAAAGTCACCATGAAAAACGACACCACGGACGCAGGCTACACACGCTACCTGCTCGCGAGCCAGGACATCTGGTGGAAACGCATCCTCGACATTCAGCGCCCCTACCGGATGCACTTGCAGGCACTGAAGCTTGGCAAAACCATCGACATTGGCTGTGGTGTGGGGCGCAACCTGCGCAATCTGGTGAAAGGCTCGGTAGGCATCGACCATAACGCCAGCAGCGTCGAGGCGTGTCGTTCGCTCGGCCTGGTCGCTTATGAACCGGACGCGTTTTTTGCCGAAGCGCAAGGACAAACCTTTGACGCCATCCTGCTCGCACACGTTGCCGAGCACATGACGCTGGCGAACGCCGTGGTTTTACTTCAGCCCTACATGCCTCTGCTGCGAAGCGGCGGCCGATTGGTGCTGCTGACCCCACAAGAGAAAGGTTTTGCCAGCGACACAACGCACGTCGAGTTCATGGATCACTCGGCACACCAGCGCCTCTGCTCTGAGCTTGGTTTGCGGGTCACGAAGGCTTACTCTTTCCCCTTCCCGCGAGCAGTTGGAAAAGTGTTCCCCTACAACGAGTTCGTCTCTGTAGCCGTCAAAGCCTGAGCTCAAACAAGGAAGCGACGTAGCTTGGAGAGCGCCGCCTTGAGCTCCCCGTGGCGCGCCTCGCTAAGGATCGTGTGGCCTAAGCTGAGCCATGGCGTAGGCGACAACTTCGCGACGAGACGCGTTCGCCACCATCCGCGCGCTTCCGAGAGTGCGATGAAATGATCACGCATGGCGAGCTCTTCGTCGAAACGCGCGCCACTCTTGGTGACAGACGCCGTGGTGCTCGCTGCATGGCGGCGGTAGCGATAGGCCAAAACATTGGTACCGACGAGAGAGAGCCCTGCCTCGAGAAGCGCACTGCTAAAAGCCCAATCAAGCACGAACTTCCACTGGGTCTCGAAACGCTGCGTCCCCAGCGATGACCGCCGGTAGCACAACGTGGGACAAATGATGAAGTTGCCAAGCGCGAGCGCCGCCACGCCAGCATCGCCTCTGAGCACGACGCGATCGGCATAAGACAAAGGAGAGATGAGATCTTTGTAGCGATCGGCTGCGGTTACCACGGGAAAACCGTTTTCATCGATGATCTGGGCACGACAAAAATACGCGGTCGCTTCTGGCTGCTCATTGGCAAGGGCAAGCATCGTCGCAGCATAGTTCGGCGCGAGCTCGTCATCGCTATGGACCAAGGTTACAAGCGGTCGATCCGCGACCTCGAGACAACGGTTCCAAGCGCCGGCGATCCCCAGATTCTTTGGGTTGGGGGCGTAATGAAAACGACGATCGTCAGCAAAACGCGAAAACACTGCGCGCGCCTCGCCGCTCTCTGGATTGTCATCGACGAGCCAAACGCTAAAATCTGCGTGTGTCTGCGCGAGAATACTCTGTAGCGCCTTCTCGAGATAAGCGGCGCCGGAATAGAACGGAACTGCAAATGCAATCGTCACAGTGCACTGCTAGATCGCCCGCGACCCTTGCGCTAGGTTGCGCACATCAAGACTAGAACAAAATCATCCACGCGTGCGTCCCATTCGTACGTCCTTGCCTGCGCGGGCATTGCTGCCGCGCTAAGCGCAGCACTATGGCCCTTACTTTCTGGGGCTACAGAGCTCGTCTTCGACGCGCGCGACGTGAGCTATCCTTCATTCGCCTATTTGGGCGACGCGCTGCGAGAAGGCCGGCTGCCGCTGTGGGATCCCTACACGAGCTGCGGCTACCCGTTTCATGCCGATCCAAACAACCAAGTCCTCCATCTTCTGGCGCTCGGCTTTAGCTATCTTTATGCAGGATCCGCCTACGGCATGGTTCTCTTTTACGCGTCGCACTGGTTCATTGGCGCTTTTGGCGCCGCGTTCTGGGCGCGAGAAAACGGAGCCTCCGCCGCTGGCGCGGTCATTGGGGCTCTGAGCTTTGCTTGCTCTGGTTTTTGGGTAGGACACGGCCAGCATACAGGCTTCCTAGTCACCTTTGCATTTATCCCCTACGTTTTCGCGTTCTCCGAGCGCGCCGTGAAGCGAAAAACCACCTCTGACGCGCTGTTTGCCGGCGTTTTTCTCGCGCTTAGCGCGGCTGGTTACTTGGTGCTCACCGTGTTTTTCGCTCTGCTCCTTGCCGTATGGCTCCTGCTGCGGACGCGCGCCGGCGAGCTCGATGGCGAGACACCCGGATTCAGTCGGGATCGTGCGTTGTCCGTGCTCAAGCCGCTCCTGATTTGCGCCGGCGTGCTGGTGGTATTCTCGGCGCCGCAGCTCTATGCGTTCATGGTAGAAGGCAACGGGTACACCGACCGTGTATCGGCGCTCAGCCGCAAGGTCGCCACGGAAGACAACGTCTTCTCAAGGACGGCGTTTTACTCGATCTTCTATCCGTTCAGCTCGCTGGTGAGTCGCCCGTTCCTCGCCACGGACATCTCAATGGCGAACGGATACGTTGGTGCGATCACGTTGCCATTAGCGGCGCTGTGGGCATGGAAAGACGGAAAGCGACGCTACTGGTTCATCGGCCTCTGCGTGTTCATGGTCCTGCTCTCGATGGGCGCTGAAGCCGGTGTGCGTACGCTCGTCTACTACTTGGTCCCGCCCATGCGCTTCATTCGCCACAACGCCACCTTTCGCGCGGGCTGGATGCTTCCCGTATCACTTGCGGCTGCGCTTGCGGTGACTGCATTGCAACGTGACCCAAAGCTTCGCGCGTGGTTCTGGAAAGCCCTTGCAGTCTGGAGTGCGCTGGCACTCACGGCGCTTGTATCGTTCAATGGCGCGCTCGCCGAACATCAGATCGCCGCGGACTCGCAAGAACTTTATCTAGCGCCACTCCTTGTGTTGGCGTTGGGCTTCGCGCTCACCTTCTTCGTGCGTCAGGCATCGCCCTTTGCCTGGGGGATGGCATGCCTAGTGGCACTAGACATGGGGTACCACGTCCGCACCAATGCATTGACGGTGTGGACAACAGCTACACAGATTCAACGTGCGGATGCAGCCCATGTGCGCACCACCATCATGGACGGCGAGCCCGGCGCGCGGCTGCGTCCCCTCGCCTTCGGCTATTTCAACGCGCATCAAGTGATCAAGCGCGCGGTCGCCGTCGGCTACACCGGGATGAAGTCAGAGGCTTTCGATGACAAGCTCGTGAGGAGTCCGTTCGTTGGCTTTTTGACGCTTCCGTTCCGTGCGTGGTTGTCTCCTGGCGCAGAGGTAGCGTCTGTGGATCCGCTTGCGATCCTCATGCGAAGTGATCCGAGCGCTCCTGCGCCTGCACTCGTAGAGTCGTTACCTCTAGGTTGTAGTGCGGAACGTGCAGTGGCTGGCTCTTACGGCAAGGTTACAACGCGACATTATGCACCGGAGCAGATCGAGATGAACGTCGACGTTCCGGGCACGACGCCTGCGCTGCTCGTGACGACCGAACGTTACGGCAGCTCATGGAAAGTGTTCATCGATGACAAACCGGCGGAGCTCGTTCGCACGAACGTGTTCTTTCGCGGAGTGTGGGTTCCACCAGGAGCGCATAGCGTCCGTTTTAGCTACGAACCACGCGCGTTCGTGGGTCTGTTCTTCGCAGCGTTTGCATTTCTCGCAGCAACGACGGGCGCCGCGTTTTGGCTCCGACGCCGAGCGCTCAGTGAACGAGGCTCCAGTCCTGCCCTACACTGACGCTGACCTTTAGTGGCACACGCAGCGCAAGCGCGTTCTCCATGTCGTGCCGGACGATCGTCTGAGCAGCCTCCAACTCACCATCCGGCGCTTCGAGCACGAGCTCGTCATGCACCTGCAGCAAAATGCGCGTTTGTAGCTTGGCGGCTTTGAGCGAGGCCTGCAGCTTCAGCATGGCAAGCTTGATCAAGTCCGCCGCGCTTCCCTGAATGGGCGTATTGACGGCAATGCGTTCCGCGCCTTGGCGTAGGTTGTGATTACGTGAGCTCAAATCTGGAACGTAACGGCGGCGCCCCAAGATGGTCTCAACGTAACCATGGCTGCGCCCTCCTTCGAGGACCTCATCCATGAAAGCCCGCACGCTCGGAAAGGTGCTGAAGT
>JBIKMD010000358.1:0-5363 GCA_044359465.1 Myxococcota bacterium | reverse complement strand
GAGGGCGAGCATTTCGTCCCACTTCGCGTCTTCTACTTTTTTCATCGAGGACACCATGATCAAGATGTGGTCGACCCATGCGAGTACGACCGAGTCATTCGGCGTAGAGAGCATGATCCCCGATTTGCCCCTTGGGATGCGCTAGTCATAGCGGGCCGACTCGGGACGTCTGCACAGTTGACATGCCGAGACGAGCGAAACGCGTTGCTGCCCCTCGGGGGAAGACAGTGCCGATTGGGTCAAATAGAAAATCTCGAATCGCTCACGCGCGCCGGAACTACTGGTCGCGAAACTCGCGCAACCTGCGGATCATCCCGACAGCGGCGGAAACGGACTCTTTGTAGACGCGCTCGCTGCCGCCGAGAAAGAATGGTGGCACCGTGTGGATGTAGCTCATGGTGGTAACTTCGACGCGGGTGACCCCCGGATTGACGGCGTAGTGAGCCGTCCACGTCACGCCCATCTCTGCCGTGCGCATGCCCATCACGCGGGAAAAGCCGGTGTTTTCTTGCACAACGATCGACGTCGGCACGGCACCACTTTGGACGAGCAGCGGACTGAGGGCCTTCTTCGCCAGCAACGCCTGCACGTCGCGCGGGCCAAAGTGCAGAATTTCGAAGTCGTTTTGCGGCACGGCGCCAACACGAAAACGACCGTCAGCGCGTTTGCTCACCTTCATGTCCGGCGCGATCGCCCGCATGTACTCGAGGTCGACTACGCGCTGCTCGGAGAAGAAGCTCACATCTTTGTTGACGGTATGCACGAGCCGACTCATGACCACATGGGTGGGCGTGCTGATCGCGTCGAAACGATCGTTGAAATCTAAGGGGCGAAACTCGACAAAGGTCTTTTCGAGGCGCTCGGAACGGTCGTCACTGTGCTTGAACGCGTAGAACAGTTGCACACCACCGGCGCGTTGAAAGCGCTCATCGATCGCGAAGCGGCAATCGGCCTCACGTCTGAGCGGCGCGCCGTCGTCTGTCGCAATTGTGAGCACCGAAAGCAGTGCGGTCATGGCGAGCACGTCCATAGCCCTCCCTAGCCTGGCCAACCGTCATTCCGTCAACTGTTCTATGGCTAGTCGAGACTGAAGGGCGTGCTCTAAAGCGGGCAATCCTAACGCTTGCGCCACTGGCTGTCGTGAATGCTGAGACGTTCTGCGCCGCGCACGAGACGCTGGAGGTCGGCGTCGAAGGGCGCTGGAACAAGCGCAAGCTGCGGCGGGGGAATGCGCTGTCCTGAGAAGACCATCGTGCGCACAAAGGACGAGACCGTGGCGACAGCGTCGGCCGGGAGGCGCGCTTCTGGCTGTGTCAGCAAATGCGTGTGCAAGGTGGTCAACGCGGCTGCGTAACGACGCGCAAAAGTAATATCCAACATGGCACGTTGCGCGCCACGCGACGATGGAAGCACGCGCGGCTCGGCGAGCAATCGTTCGAGACACACGTCCGCTTCACGCAGCGCACGCCCCACCGCACGCCGGTGCGCGAGTGCCTGCGTCTCGTCGTCACGAGAACGGTCTCTCATGCTGCTCTGGAACACGAACTCCGTGTAGGCGCGGAGCGTTTCGAGCGTGGCCGCAAGCGCTTCCGGCATGCGCTGTTTTTCCCACGATGGAAACACAAGAAAAGCAGCACACACGGCAATGAGCGCGCCAACGAGCGTAGCGATCATGCGTGCAACGGCCGTGTTCGCGTCGCTCACCCCAGGGTCCGCAATGAGCACGAACACTGGCGTCAAAAAGAAGGTAAACAAACGATAGCTACGTGATTTGGTGGCAACAGCGAGCACACAAAGCGGAGCAGTACAGATGACGAGCAACACGTGGGAATGCACCGCGGTCGCGAGTGCAACCGCAAGCAAAGCGCCAAAAAACGTACCGACTACCCGTTCGAGCGCACGTGTCACCGTGGCACCCGGATACGGCTGCAGCAACAGGAGCGTGGTCACAGTCACCCATTGCGCGTGCGCAGGAACGAAGATCGCTCCAGCAGACCCTGCCATCGCCGCAGCGACAGCGACTCGTAAGGCGTGCCGGAAGTCGACAGAACGTGGAGACAACGCAGATGCAAGTACGGCAAACCGGTCACGGGCCGGCGCCTTCTCCTCATCCTCCATTGGCGGCGCGGCACCGCTTGCAACCGACAAATTGCTAGCCACCTGACGCGCATCGTGTGCCACACGGAGCAGACGTGCAGCGATGGTCGCCTCCTGGTCACCGTGCGCAGGTTGAGGTGCAACACGGCGACGCAGATCGAGCACACGCGCAGCGATGGCTTCGTTTTCCTCTGCACACAAACGAAGCTCGGGGCACTGACGCGTCTGCTGCGTTTCCAACTCTTCGCCGAGCGCGATGAGCAGAGGAAACTGCGCTTCTGCGTGACCCAGCAATAAACGGAGATTCACACCCACGGTACTTTCGCCCGAACGCCGCGAGCGAGAGGCGACCGCCGTCTGCAACGCCTCCTCGAGCGCCAGCCTGACGCGACCTTGGCGCTCATGCGCGAGCGTCGTCCATGCAGCAGCGCCAGTTGTCAGTCCTTGGCCGATACCGTCCTCAAGCGCACGCGCATATTGCGCAAGCCGATAAAACACGATCGAGACCGCGCGCCGAAGCGGAAGGTGCGGCCACACGGGCCACACAATCGTCGATCCGACGAGCGCCCACGCGGCGCCGAGAGACAGAAAGACACCGTCGCGCAAAGGATGCGGAGACGGGTGCGCCACGCCAATCGCAGAAATGACCAGCAACAAGGTACCGACCGAAGCCACAGGCTCCCCAAGCGCGCGGAGCCAAGAGACGACAAAAGCGATGACGGTGAGCGCCACTACTGCGGCGCCGGGAAGACCCGCGAGCAACTCTGTGGCCGTCAGCGCGCAGCCACTCGCGAGCGCAAAGCCTGAAATGACCAGGGCGCGTTTGGCGCGGCTCCCTCCAGGGTCGGACAGCGCTGCCAGCCAACCACCGAGAGAAGAGATGCGCAGCTCTGGAAGCTGCAACGGCACGGAGAGCGCTAAAGGAACGACCATGGCGAGCGCGGCGCGCAAACCCACGGCGATGTCAGGCAACATCACCCGCAGGCCGATCAATCGTGACTGCTTGGTCTCCATGGTTCGCAGGGAGTGCTAGCTGATCTACGCGCGGATGTCGCTTGGCACGTCACGCTACCTGAGCCTGCCACCAAAACAGCCTACGTTTTATTTGTGCCATAACAGTCCCAGGCGCGCTTGCGAAGTCTGCGCAGAAAAAACGCGGCCACGAAAGCGACGGGCGCAGTGTGAACATTGATGAAGTTGCGCAAAGAGCTGTCCCGTTTTAGTCACCAACGGTGGGATCGAACATTAAGGGCGCGGCTTTGTTTGAGTTGTTTCGATGGCAACAGAACGCGTTGAGCCCAGCTCAAGCTGCAACACTTCTCGAGCGTCTGCCTCGGTCGACACGGGAGTTCTTCGACACTCGTCGCCAGGGCTTCGGACTGCTCGCCTCACGCTGGTACCCGAGTGAAGTCATTCACCCACTACTCGATGCGATGGTCGTCACGCTCGACGACCAAGGCTACACTCGATTCATAGAAGACGGCGCCAAGCAGGTCATGGACGGCACCATGCGCGGGGTGTTCAAGGCCATCTTCACCATGGTCGCTACGCCGGAGCGGTACGCACGTTATGCGCAGCAGGCTTGGAACGCGTATCACGACACTGGCTTCAGCAAGGTCACATTGGAGGGAAGCACTGCTTGGCGGGCGACGCTCCGTGACTGGCCAGGACATCACCGGGTCATCTGCGACATAAATACCGTCGCTGCCCGTCTGATTCTGCAGTCCATGGGGAAACGGGCAGTGGAAGTGAAACAGGAATGCTGCGTCGCGAAAGGTGCCCCGCACTGCGTATCCCTGTCCAGCTGGCAGTGATCACCATCTCGTTTCTGCACTTGCATCGCGCGTGACCAGAGGCAGGAATACCGTCGCACGGCGGCTTCCTTGTTGATCGACATTCGGCGGGCGCGTAAGACGCGTGCATGGGCAAAGAAGTCGATTCAGCCACCGTACGCCATGTGGCCAAGCTCGCGCACATTGCGATTACCGATGCAGAAACAGAAGCGCTCGTGGGCGATTTGAAAAACATTCTCGGCTACGCCGCAGACCTTCAGAGCTTGGACCTGAAGAACGTGAAGCCCACAGCGCACGCCGTGGCGCTAGTGTGCCCGACCAGAGAGGACGAGCCACGCCGCGAAATAGACCCGCAAAGTGTCATCTCTCGCGCGCCCGAGCACGAAGGAACAGCGTTCAAAGTTCCAAAAATTATCGACTAGACAACCTCGCGGCGCCTTAGAAGCGAAGCGACTCCGGACAGCGAGGACGAAGAACCATGCATGAGAATTGGTCGATCAGCGACGCACGCGAAGCGTTCGTGACAAAAAAAGCGTCAGCCAAAGAGCTGACGCAGGACGCGCTCGCGCGTGCAAAAAAACACGCGGACTTGAATACGTTCATTACGCTCGACGAAGCCGGAGCGCTGCGCGCAGCGGAGGCCATCGACGCGGCTGGCGCAAGCGGCGTGCTGGCCGGTGTGCCCGTGGCAGTCAAAGATCTAGTGATGATGGAAGGCACACGCACCACCGCCGGATCGAAGATCTTGAGCGAGCATGTGGCGGCCTACGACGCGACGGTAGTCCGGAAACTGCGAGCTGCAGGCGCCGTGATCATTGGCAAGCTGAACCTCGACGAATTTGCCATGGGATCATCCAATGAGAATTCGGCGTTTGGTCCTGTCAGAAACCCATGGGACAAAACCCGCACTGCCGGTGGTTCGTCAGGCGGTTCTGCAGCGGCGGTAGCCCGGCGAATCGTACCGGGATCGCTTGGCACGGACACGGGCGGTTCGATTCGTGAGCCCGCCGCGTTTTCTGGGATCGTCGGCGTGAAACCAACCTATGGCCGCGTCTCGCGCTACGGCGTCATCGCGTTTGCTTCATCCTTGGACCAGGTGGGGCCTTTTGCCACGACAGTGACCGACGCTGCTCGCATGCTCGAGGCGATCATGGGGCATGATCCTCACGATTCCACCAGCGCAGCGCAACCAGCGCCGACATTCGAGCTCGAGTCTGGCGTCAAAGGCTTGCGCATTGGTTTGCCCAAAGAATATTTCGCCGACGGCATTACGGCAGATGTACGCAAGGCCATTGAAGCCGCGGTCGACGTGTACAAGCAGCTCGGCGCCACCATCGTCGATGTGTCTTTGCCGCATACCAAGTACGCCATTTCCGCGTACTATTTGATTTGCACGGCCGAGGCCTCTTCGAACTTGGCACGTTATGATGGCGTTCGTTACGGTTTGTCGAAAGGGCGCGAGCACGGACTTGC
>JBIKMD010000357.1:0-5375 GCA_044359465.1 Myxococcota bacterium | reverse complement strand
TCAGGCTCAACGCCGAAAGCTCACGCACATAGCGGTTGATCCTGCGCACCACATGCGAGCGCGTTCGCCACGGCAGGCCGAAGGTCTTCCCCATCCAACGGATGACACCGGCGTGCGCCAACATGTCGCCTTGAAAGTAGGTGAACGCGTTCCAGTGACACAGGACCTCGGCGCCGTCCTCGCTGCGCCAAACGAAGTCGAGTGTCTTGTGGTCCTTCTGCAACTGCTGCGCAGTCGACCCTTTGAGTGGAAAGTGGGATCGGCGCCGATAGTCGGAGGCGACGAAATACATGCCATCGATCCGGGTGACGCCAACACCGCTGACGCCAAGAGAGCGCATCAGCGATGGGAGTGCTGGCGAATGCCCGAAGTTGTCTGGAAAATAAGCGACCGTCGGAAAAAGCTCGATGCCGTTCTCTTTGAGCCACATTTGTCCGGCGAGGAAATCGCGTAGAATCGTTTCGGTCGGAGGCAGCAAGGTGTCCGGAGTGGTGATCGACGCGCTCAGCAAACGCAACCGTCGCGTGTTGAGCAACCCACGCAGCAAAGCTTGCCGATGTGGGTGCCTCTCCCAGTACATCTTTAGAAAGAATACGCTCTCGATCGAAAACACCCGTCGTTGGTCGCGTTGCAGCGCGTCGAAGATGGATTCGAAGATCGCCTCAATGTGGTCGCGAAAGTATTCTTCAGAGGTGCGCAGCCAATTCGTGTCCCAGTGGCTACTTTCGCCGAATACCAACACCTGCTTTGCGCCGGTAGGGATTCCCAATCGCTCTCGTAGTTTTGTCTCAACGGACATTGTCGCTCGCACGTCGCAAGATCTGTTTCATCCAGCTCACAGCACTCTTGCGCTGCCCGCCCCGAGACAACCAGGCAGGAATCCCTCCCCCGGGATCGCTGAACAACACGTAGGTCACGAGCGCACCGCCGGTTTCTAGGGGCTCAATGGTCCACGACCCGTGAATACGCGGAATGCGAACGAATCCCGCCTGAGGCGGGGGACCTTTGTCGTTCTGCGTTTCGAAGAAGACCTGGCACAGCCCGGTGGTAGGGTCACGTAGCCGCTTGGCATGCATGGTGTAGTCGCGATCGGAAACCACTGGCACGCTGATCTGCTCGTACGTCCATCGCTCATCGTTGGTCTGTCGCAACACGCGTCGCAGCTTGAAGCCTGGCTCCTTGCTTTTCATGTTGCCGTCGCCCCACACCGCCGAGCACAGCTGGTCCGCGGCGAGCTCACTCTTAGCCTCCACACGCAGCTCTTCGAAATCTGATCCGGCGACCCTGCGTGCTTCCACTGTCAGCCCGTCGATGACCTCTTGCGCCTCAAAAGAGCGGCCGACTCCCGCGGCAAAAAGGAAGAACGATAGAAGCATCACGCGAACAAACTAAGGACTTCGCCGAGAAGCACAATCTCGAAGAAGCGCAACATGACAGCGCTTTGACAGAGTGTTTCTCGGACGCAACGATGCCCCTGGCACCTTTTGCAGCAGTGTTCACTTGAATCGATCGACGAGCAAAGGCGCGGAGACGCGCTCAGGTCTTCGCTCCAGACGGAGCGAAGACGCCTGTAGTGCCTCGCCCTTGACCACGAGGACGCAGCGATCGGCCTGGTTGACGATGCGGGCCGCGGTGGTACCGAGCACGTCGTCGATCAGTTGATAACCATGAGAACCGATCACGATGAGCCCTGCGTCCGAGGTCCTCGCCGCTTCGAGCACCACTTTCCACGCCGCTCCGAGACGCGCGTGAATCTGCGTGCGCGCATGAGGTACGCTCGCCGCAACGTCCTCCGCGACGAGCTTCTCGATCTCGCGCGCATCGATCGGCGGTCCAAACGGGGACCGAAAGAGTGGCTCGATGGCGCGCACGAGCACGAGCCTCCCTTGCGCTGGGGCGAGAAATTGTAGCGCAGACAACAGCACCGCCGGCGCGCGTTTCGAGCCGTCGTGCGCTACCAGGATTCGCTCGAACGAGGCAGCGCCGCGAACGACCAGCACGGGGACTTCGCTGTGGGCCACTACGTGTGCTGCCGTCGTTCCGAGTGTGCCGCGGCCCGAGTAGCCATGAGCACCAACCACCACCACTGCCGCTCCATCGCGGTTGCGCGCTTCGTCGCAGATGGCGCGCCATGCCTGCTGACGAACGACGACGCACTGGTTTACCCTGCCGAGGTACTCATCAGCCGTGTGCTGGATCGACTCGGCGTCAATGTCGTCGGTCATCGCCGTGACGAGCACGATCGCCGCGCCGAGTCGTTGTGACACTGCCGCCGCCGCGTCGAGCACGCGAGGCATGTTCTTGGATCCGTCCGCTCCAACGATGATCGTCTTCGTCGTCATACGCCGATCCTCGCAACTCTCGTGCCGACGCGCAGCATTGCCTTGCGTGTCTCGCGGTTGTTACCGACGCGCAGTGCATCGTCGGGTTGCTGCGAAGTGATGGCACACGAGCTGCAGCGCCAGGGTTTCAACTCACATCCGGAGAGAGAAATCATGAAGTATGAACGGTTCATTGGCCTGGTTCAAAACCGAGCAAAGCTTGCTTCCGCTGAAGATGCTGTCACGGCCATTCGGGCCACGCTCGAGACGCTTTCAGAGCGTTTGAGCGTGGACGAATCCAAGGATCTTGGATCGCAGTTGCCACGCGAGATTCGCCACTTTCTCGCTTCGAATGAAGTGGGACAGAGCTTTCATCTCCACGAGTTTTTCGCCCGCGTGGCCGAGCGTGAGGAACGCCCTCTGCCGGTGGCGACCTACCATGCGCGGGTGGTCATCGAGGTGCTCTCGGAAGCCGTCTCGGCGGGAGAAATCGACGACGTCCGCCGGCAACTGTCCTCTGATTATGCCCCGCTCTTCGAAGCGGGAAGCAAGGGCCGTCTCTTTGGTTGATAACGCCTGATGTCCACGCGCGGTAACCTCACGTCACGTTTACTGCCAACGACGAAAGAGCCACTGCCAATGTTCGATGAGAGCCCTAACGTCAGCGCCGAGTCGCCTAATGGAGCGTGCGGACCGTGCTCTGTTGGCAAGCAAACGCGAACGACACAGCTTGAGAGCTTGACCATTTGACTTATGCGCGTTTCGTCCTGGTAACGTCTTCTTACTATCACGTGACAGCTTTGGACTACTGAAGCACTCGAGATTAGTTCCCGAAACGCAGAAAAACGTCTTTGTTTGCAGCCATGCATCGGGCCGAAGCGGGGAAATCAGGACTATGGCATTGGCTATGCAAAACAACCCTGTTTGGGGGTTAGAAGATGTTCAGAGTGCTCCTTGCAGATGATGCAGCGTCCATTCGTTTGGCCTTGGGCGATGCGCTCGAACACGCCGGCTACCACGTCAAGAGAGTGAGTGATGGAGCCGAGGCGCTGCGTGTGCTCGAGCAGGAGCCTTTCGATCTCGTGATCGCGGACATCAGCATGCCGCTGGTTGATGGCATCAAATTATTTCGAAAAATTTCCGCCGAACATTCGGACACCGCGGTGATCCTCATGACCGCATTTGCCAAGCTCACCGACGCTGTTGCTGCCTTGAAGGACGGAGCGCTCGACTACGTCGAGAAACCCTTCGAGCTCGACGAGATGCTGATACGAGTCGAGCGAGTTCGTGAACGCCGTAACCTAGTGCGGGAGCTGCAGACTGCTCGCGCGCAGGCCAAGGGGAGATCGAGCACCGACATTGTCGCTCACTCCTCAGTCATGGTGTCGGCGCTCGAACGCATCGACGCCATCGCGCGCAGCGGCGCGCCCGTCTTGCTCGTGGGCGAGAGCGGCACCGGCAAAGAGCTCGCGGCTCGCCGGCTACACGATATGAGCGAGCGCAGCGGGCGTCCAATGGTCGCGGTCAACTGCGCCGCTTTTCCAGAAAGCCTCATAGAGGCCGAGCTCTTTGGTTATGAGCGCGGCGCCTTCACCGGAGCCATGCAGAAGCGCGAAGGGCGCTTCAAGGCGGCAGATGGTGGCACGTTGTTTCTCGACGAGGTGGCGGAGATTCCTCTGCCGGTCCAGGCGAAGCTCTTGCGGGTTCTGCAGGAAGGGTCGTTCGAGCGCATCGGATCGAATGACAGCGTCAAGGTCGATGTGCGCATCGTTTCTGCGACTCACCGAAACCTCAGGCAACGCATTGCCCAGGGACAATTCCGGGAAGACCTTTATTATCGACTGAACGCCATCGAAGTGCGCCTCCCGCCGTTGCGTGAAAGGCGAGGGGATCTGCCGATTCTAATCGAGCACTTCGTGCAGCGCGCGATCGCCCGAGGCGCAAAAGCGCCCAAGGGCATCAGTCCCTCGGCGTTCGCCGCTTTGACCGAGTACCCTTTTCCGGGAAACGTGCGCGAGCTACAACATGCAGTGGAACACGCTGCCGTGTTGGCCCGTGGCGAAGAAATTCAGATCGCGCATCTTCCGCGGGACATTGCCAATAGGGCGCTCGGCGGACCACGCGAGCACTGTACCGCTGGCGATGGCTTTCGGCCGCTGGAGGCAGCCATCAAGGAATTCGAACGAGAGTACATGCTTCGCGGGCTGGCCGTCGCCGGCGGAAAAAAAGCCAAAGCCGCCGAGCTTCTTGGTATCTCGCGCAAGAGTCTGTGGGAGAAATTGCGCGCCAACACCTGATCACTATCGATTGTTGCTCTTTCTCGTCTCTGCTTTCGCGGTGAGCGCCTCGCGCACGGCTCCGAGCAATGTCGCTTCAGAAAAGGGTTTTTGCAGCAAGCGAAAGTCGGAGGGCAACCCCGTGAGGTTCTCGAGCATCGCCCGTGAATGGGCGGACATGAGGATGATTGCGGGGCCCGTCTTCGACTGAAGTGCCTTGCCCACTGCGGCGCCGGAAAGACCGCCAGGCAACATCACGTCGGTGAGCACGAGGTCGATGGTGCTCTCTTCCTCACGCGCGATCCGCATGGCCTCAGGCCCATCTGCGGCTTCGCGCACACCATACCCCGCTCGCTCGAGGTAGTGCCGCACCCCCATGCGAACCCGCGGATCGTCTTCCACCAGCAAGATCGTCTCGCCCGTCACTCCTAGCGCTGGCGCGCCTTTTTCCACCTTGTCCACCGCCGCTTCGGCTCGCAGTAGTCGAATGCGAAAGGTCGTGCCTTTACCAACCTCACTCTGGACTTCGATAGTGCCGCCCATTTGCTTGACGAGGCCGAACACCATGGACAACCCAAGTCCAGTGCCCTGGACCCCTTTGGTCGTGAAGAAGGGCTCAAAGATGCGCGTTCGTGTCTCCTCATTCATCCCGACGCCAGTGTCGCTGACGCTGAGGACCACCCGCTCCGGCTCTTGCGACGTCTCAATTCGCAGCGACCCTCCTCTGGGCATGGCGTCGCAAGCATTGAGCGTCAAGTTGAGCACGATTTGCTCGACG
>JBIKMD010000356.1:0-5379 GCA_044359465.1 Myxococcota bacterium | reverse complement strand
CGCTTTCTTCCGAGACCAGCGGTGCGGCGCCTCGCGCGCTTCAAGCCCAAGAACGAGGTGGCCCTCGCAGCCTTCATTGGTGGCATCACCGCATTCATTCCGTGTGGTTTTCTCTACAGCACGGCCCCCATGGCGATTGCCGGGGGCAGCGCCTCCGCTGGCGCTCTGTTGCTCGCCGTGTTCGCACTCGGAACAACACCAGCGCTCGTCGCAACAGGCGTCCTGGGCGCCATTCCCGTGGCGAAGCTACAGCCACTACGTCGTGTGTTTTTGCTCGCGGCTGCGCTCGTCATCGCTCTCCGAATCGGCCTACTCAGCCCTACGCGTGAGGCAGAGGCGACGACTACGCCCACTTGTCACGGCGCGCCACTAGCTGAAGCGCCGCAGCACTAGCGCAGAGTCATTGCGCCTTGGCGGGCAGCACGACATGAAAGGTGGCGCCTTCTCCCGGCCGCCCCTCAGCAACGATCCGCCCGTTGTGCCGGTCAACAATCTTCCAACAAATCGCGAGGCCCACACCGCTGCCTTCGTAGTCCGTGCGTGCGTGCAAGCGCTGAAACAAACCAAAAATACGTTCGGCATATTTTGGTTCGAACCCAATACCGTTGTCGCTCACGCTGAATGCAACAGCCTCACCCGCGTCGCTGTTGGATTGCTCCGCACCCACCCGCACGACGAGCGGCCTGGCTTTGCTACCAAACTTGAGCGCGTTTCCAATCAAGTTCTGCAGCAACTGACGCATCTGGGTAGGATCGGCTTCAAGCGATGGCAACGGACGCACTTCGATCTTTGCGCCGCTCTCTTCGACGCGCAGCTCCAGATCCACCAGGACGTCCCGCACGATGCGGTCGAGGCTCACCACTTCGAAGGGCTTCGCGCGCGTGGTGACGCGAGAGAACTCGAGCAGGTCATTGATCAACGTTTGCATGCGGACTGCCGCGCCCACCATGCGCCTCAGATAGTCTGCGCTCTCTTCGTCGAGTGCGCTGCCCAAGCGCAGGCGCAAGCGATCGCCAAACGCTTGAATCTTGCGCAGTGGCTCTTGCAGGTCATGAGAGGCGACGTAGGCAAAGTCCTGCAGTTCGCGGTTCGAACGTTCGAGCTGGCCTGCGTACAGCGTGAGCTTGACGTTCGCTTGCGACAACTCGCGCGTGCGCAGGTCTACGCGGTGCTCGAGCTCGTCATGCGCCTTCTGCAGATCATCTTGCGCTTTGCGCCGGTCGGTAATGTCACGAACGATGCACATGACGTGGCGCTCACCAGCGATTTGCTGCGGACCAAGGGCCACCTCGACAGCAAACTCGCTTCCGTCTTTGCGTACGGCCCAAAGGTCTAGCTGCGCGCCCATGCGCCGAGAATGTGGCGCTGCGATATAGCCATCACGTTTGGCGGCGTGCGCCCCGTGAAACCGTGTTGGCACGAGCCGTTCGATTTTCTGCCCGACGAGCTCTGACGCTGCGTAGCCAAAAATGGCTTGCGCTTGCGGATTCGCCTTCACGATCTGCCCAGCTTTGTCGACGATAAGGATGGCATCGGGTGCGAACTCGAACAGTGTCTCGTCGATGGAGCTAGGACCAATAGGACTCATTGCCATGGGTGCGCGTCGCGCGAACGCGGAATCAGGTCAAGCGTCGAACGAGAACAACAAAACGCCGGCGCCGAGCGTTTGTGCGCGTCAGAAAAGGTCTATTCTTCCTCGTTGATATCGATGTCATGCGACTTGAGCTTTTCCCACAAGTTCTTACGGGAGATGCCGAGCATGTCCGCAGCCTTGCCTTTTTTTCCCTCCGCCACGTGGAGCGCTCTGAGCAAGTATTCGCGTTCGAACTCTTTGGCCGCGATGTTCAACGTGCGCAGCGACTGCGCAGCGCCCGACGGCTTCGCTTCAGCCACGCCAACGATGTCTCGTGGCAAGTGCTCCAGATCAATCTCGCCGCCGCGTGCGAGCACCACGGCATGCTCGATCGCGTGCTGCAGCTCACGTACGTTTCCTGGGAACAAATAGTCGGTAAGCGCCGCCCAGGCGCGGGGGGAAATTCCAGTCGGTTCGGTGCCGCCGCGAACGACTGCACGTTTCAAAAACGCCTGAACGAGGAGCGGGAGATCCGCCCGGCGATCGCGCAGCGGGGGCAAATGAACGTCGAGCACATTGAGGCGGTAGAACAGATCCTCGCGGAACTGATGCTCACGAATGCGGGCTTTGAGATCGCGATGCGTCGCAGAGATAACACGCACGTTCACTTTGATGGGTGTGTTCGTTCCTATGGGCTCAAAGACACCTTCTTGCAGAACGCGTAGAAGCTTGGCTTGCACCGGAAGCGGAATCTCGGCCACTTCGTCGAGAAACAAAGTACCGCCGTCTGCTGCCTTGAAGCGCCCCTCGCGCTTCTGGTTCGCCCCCGTAAACGCCCCGCGCTCGTAGCCAAACAGCTCGGCTTCGATGAGCGATTCAGGAAACGCAGCGCAGTTGACGGCGACAAAGGGTTTGGTTTTACGCGCACTCGCTTCGTGCAAACGCTTGGCAACGAGCTCTTTGCCAGTGCCACTTTCACCCAAAATCAAAACAGCGGCATCACTCGCAGCAATGGTATCGATGCGGTCGAGCAGCTTCACGATGACCGGCGATTGCCCAATGATACCGCTCGCACCACTGAGCTCCGCACGCGCCTGTTGAAGATCACGTTTGAGCGTGCGTCGTTCATCAATGCGCTGCACGCGCATCAGCAGCTCATCGGTTGAAAAAGGCTTCATCAAGTAGTCGTGGGCGCCATCTTTCAGCGCCTGCACGGCGTCTGGCACATTGCCAAAGGCGGTCATCAGGATGACATCCGTTGCGGGCGTCTGCTCACGAACTTTCCGAAACAGCGTGAGACCATCGAGCTTAGGCATGCTGATGTCGCTGATCAACAAATCGAACGTTTGAGCCTGCGCAAACGCCAACGCCTCTGCTCCGTCGCTTGCGCGCGTGACTTTGTGCCCGGCGTCCGCCAATGCATCACCCACTGCCAAGCGAATGGAGGGTTCGTCATCTGCCAAGAGAATCGAAAGCATGCCAGTTGGACCTCGGCGGAGCGCATTAGGCGATCGCGGGTGAATTTGCATCAGACTTTCGCTGACCATCTTGAGTGACCTCGCGCCGGAGAATGCAAGCGACGCACCAGGAACAAGCATCGGCATGCACGCACAACGCTACCAATCCGTAACAACTACGCGCATCGGGCGTTACCCGTTTGTAACATTTCTCGCGTTTCCGAGGCCTCTCTCAGCGGCTTACGCCTTGCATCCGTCGCCGCATGACCCTTGCCGTCGCGCAACCGAACGGTGACATGTCGCTCGGACTGAGCACTGCAGAAGCGGTCACGCGTCAGCGCGTGGACGGCGTCAACACGATCACACGAGCGCGGCCGCCCTCTCCGCTTTCACTGCTGTTCGCCCAGCTCAACAGTCCAGTCGTCTGGCTCCTCCTCGTGGCGAGCGTCCTCGCTGCGTGGATGGGCGAGGTCGCAGATGCGATCGCAATTGCCGCAATCATCCTGCTCAATGCGCTCATTGGCTTCGCCCAGGAGTACCGAGCTGAGCGTGCGGTGCAAGCACTCCGCTCACTCACGGCACCGCGCGCGCGCGTCCTTCGCGATGGAACACCTACGACGGTTCTGTCCGCGGACATCGTGCGCGGTGATGTGCTGCTGCTCGAGGCAGGCGACGTCATTGCAGCGGACGCAGTGCTCGGCGAAGCCCATGAGCTGAGGACCAACGAAGCACCACTCACCGGCGAAAGTGTACCGGTAGACAAGACAAAACACGATCGCGTGTTCATGGGCACAGCGGTAGCAAGCGGTGTGGGTCGAGCGTGCGTTGATGCTGTTGGGATGGAGACCCAACTTGGAAAAATCGCGCATCTCCTGAGCAGCGCGACGTATGAGCAGACACCGCTGCAAACACGCCTTCGCCGGGTCACGCAATTGCTGCTCTATGCCTGCTTCGCCATTGTCGCGTGCGTGGCGCTGCTTGGAATCTACCATCAGCGCGCTTGGAGCGAGGTTCTCATCTCGGCCATTTCACTTGCCGTCGCTGCCATCCCAGAGGGCCTGCCGACCATCGTTACGATCGCCCTCGCGCTTGGTGTGCAGAAGATGGCAAAGCGGAACGTCCTCGTCCGCAAGTTGCAAGCAGTCGAAACGCTCGGCTGTACCACGGTCATTTGCACGGATAAAACCGGCACGCTGACTAGCGGTGTGATGCGGGTGCGTGAGTGTTGGCCCAAAGAAGACAAACGCCTCCTCGAGGTGAGCGCCGCATGCTGCGACGCCGAGCTATCCAGCGACCTTCGTAGCGGCTCGGGTGATCCAACCGAGGTCGCCATCCTGCTGGCAGCAGCCGAGCACAGCATCTCGCGCAGAGACATCGAATTGGCGAACCCTCGTGTGTCCGAAGTTCCGTTCGACGCCTCGAGAGGCTGGATGTCAGTGCTGAGAAGTGATGGGGTTTGGTACGTCAAAGGCGCGACCGAACGCATCCTCGAACGCGTGCCAGGAGATACATCCGCGGCCCGAAGCGAGAGCGAGCGGATGGCAGCGCGAGGGCTACGAGTACTAGCAGTGGCTACGGGAACCCTCATCAACGAGGATAGCCTCACCTTGGTTGGTCTGATTGGCATCGCCGACCCACCACGTAAAGAAGCCGTGGAAGCTGTTTCCCAAGCGAAAGCAGCAGGGATCCAGATTGTGATGATCACGGGCGACCACCCCATGACGGCGCGCGCCATCGCACGCGAGCTCGGCATCGTTTCCGCAGATCAGGATGCGTCGCAATGCGTCCATGCACGAGCAACTCCGCAGCAAAAGCTCGCTATCGTCCGCGATTGGAAAGCGCGCGGCGCGATTGTGGCCATGACGGGTGACGGCGTGAATGACGCGGCCGCGCTGCGTGACGCACACATTGGCATCGCCATGGGCTCGGGCACGGAAGTGACGCGAGAAGCATCCGATATTGTGCTCGCCGATGATAACTTTGCGAGCATCGTCGCCGGCGTGCGCGAGGGCCGCACCATCTTCGACAACATCCGCAAGGCGCTAGTCTACCTTCTGGCTGGCAATGCGGCAGAGCTCACCATCATGTTCGTCTCGTCCGCGGTAGGTCTTCCGGTTCCCCTACTCCCGCGCGCACTACTTTGGATCAACTTGGTGACGGATGGGCTACCCGCGCTGGCGCTGGTCACCGACCCTGCGACCGAGGAGGTCATGCAAAAACCGCCACGCGACCCAGCGGAGCCAATGCTTGGCAAACGCCAATGGATCGCGGTTGCACTCACAGGCGCGCTCGAAGCGGCGGTGGTGCTTGGCGTGTTTTTTTGGGCGCTGCGCTCGCACGGAATAGCAC
>JBIKMD010000355.1:0-5385 GCA_044359465.1 Myxococcota bacterium | reverse complement strand
GCGCGCGCAGCGCCATCGCCTGGAGAGGATTCTGTAGATCATGCGCGATCACCGCCAAGAGATCATCGCGCGCACGCAGAGCATCTTGCAGCGTTTCCATGTAGCTCGCGCAGCAAGACCTGTACCAGCGCGCAGCGCTAAGTCACCTGCAGCGTGGTCTCGACGAACCGGATGAGCGTGTCGATATCGAATGGTTTCTCGATGAACGCCGCTCCAGGAGGACCCTTCGGTGAGCCCGACATGAAGATGACGCGCAGGTGCGGGTGGCGCTCGCGCATCGTGCTCGCCAATTTCTCGCCACCGATTTCCGGCAAGCTCAAGTCGGACAACAGCAGGTCGATCACGCCGTCGTGCTCGGCGTCGAGCGCCAAAGCAGCGGACGTGGTTCCCGCAACCAGCACTTCGTAACCTTCGTCTCGCAGCGCGTCGCCGAGCGCCAAGCGCACGGTGGGCTCGTCGTCGACCAGGAGAATCGTACGCGACGCAAGCGCTGCGCGCGAGGCCTCGCTGATGGCGCGCTCGATCTGCGCTGGGTCGAACGGCTTCGTCAGGTGCAGGGAAAAGCCTGCTGCGTGGGCTGCGGCCACGTCCTCTGGCCGCCCGTAGCCACTGAGGGCGATGAGCGGCAACGAGCGCGACCACGGCTCGCTGCGAAGCTTCTTGGCCACCTCGTAGCCGTTCATCCCGGGTAGGCCAATGTCACAGAGAACCACGTCCGGTGGAGCCGCGCGGGCTGCTGCGATACCCGACGGTCCATCGTCGGCAACCGTGACTTGATGACCGTCCATCCGCAGCGCCGCGGCGAGCGCCGTGAGTACGTCTGGATCGTCGTCGATGAGGAGGATGCGCCTTGCGGCTCGAGGCGCAATGGCTGCTGCGGCCGGAGCCTCGAGCACCGCCGACGCTACGCGCGGAAGCGTTACTGTGAGCTCGGCGCCCTGACCTTTGCCTGAGCTACTAGCCGCGACGGTCCCGCCATGCAGATCCAGCAGACCTTTGGCCAACGCTAGGCCGAGCCCGAGCCCACCCTTGGTGCGGGCGAGCGTTCGGTCCGCCTGCACGAACGGTATGAACAGCTTGTCGAGCACATCGGCCTCGATACCGAGGCCGGTATCGCGGATCCGCAAGACCGCCTGCGTGCTCGAAGCCTCCGTAGAGACCGTCACGCGACCACCGGCTGGCGTGAACTTGATGGCGTTCCAAATGAGACTCAGGATCACTTGTTGGATGCGTGCTTCGTCTGCGTGCACCACAATGGGCTCGTTCGCGAGCTGCGCGATGATGTCGACGCCGCCTGCTTCCGCTTGATGACTGTGATCGTCGAGCGATCTGCGAACCAGCGCGTTCAGATCGAACTGCGTGAGCCGCAGCTGGATCTTGTTTTGCTCCACGCGTGTCACGTCGAGCAGGTCGTCGATCATGCGCGCGAGCAAGCCCACCTGTCGACCAATGATTGCTTGCGCCTGCTGCGCTTGATCGGTCCCGGACTCGCTGTGCTCCATCAGGTAGAGCGCGCTGCGGATGGCGGCGAGCGGATTTCTCAGCTCATGCGAGAGCACGCCAATGAAATCGGATCTGCGTTGGTCCGTGGCCCTGAGCTTGTCGATGAGATCACGCTCGGCCGAGACGTCCTGCGCAATCGCCAGCACCTGATCGACCGTCGCGTGCTCGCCAAAGAGCGGCACCAACGTGAGCTTGCTGGTGATCCGCACGCCTCTTGGCTGCGTCGTCTCATGCTCGAAGATGATCGGTTCGCCAGTCTCGAGTACCTTCTGCAAGCGCTCGTCTTGCGCCCGGGCGCCCGGCAACATCTCGTGCAGATCTCGTTCTGCCAAGCCTGCGCGGTTGCTGTAAACGACGCGCTTCTGCTGATCATAGACGGTCAAGGAATCAGGCAGGTTCGCGAGCGCGCTGAAGATGCGCTCTTCGCTCGCGCGCACCTTGCGTTCCAACTGCTCCTGCATCCTTTGCGTCGCTCGCTGTTCCTCGATTGTGCGACGTTGTGAGGCCAATAGGAGCTGCGTTCTAATGCGCGCTACGAGCTCCCGATTCGAAAACGGCTTCGTGATGTAATCGTCGGCGCCAGCGGTCACGCCCTCCACTCGGTCGTCTTCGCTCCCCATCACGGACAAGAGCACCACCGGCAAGGCTGCGGTGCGAGCCTCGCGCCGCAGCGTTGCGAGCAGCTCATAGCCGCTCATTTTCGGCATCACCACGTCGGTGAGCAGCAGATCAGGAAGCTTCCGTGAGATGGCGTCGTAGGCCTCGGCTCCGTCCTTGACGGTCTCCACTTCACTGATCGTACAAAGCAAAGCTTCGAGCTGACGGCGCGTCAACTCGTCGTCCTCCGCAATGAGAACACGAAAACGTTCTTGCAACTGCAACTCCTGCGCACGCGCACTGCAAATCCAGCGCCAGCACCGCAGCAGAGCGACTTCGGCGAGGCACTCTCCGGTGGTGAGTCCCGAGGCGTTACCGTTTAGCAACACGGCGCGACCAGTTCGTAACATTCTTCTGCCACCGCGCTGCGTCGTCGAGCCCAGCCGGCACGCTTCTCGCACAGGCAGGCGCGGAGGATCGGTCATGAACAGTTCGCTGGCGGATGGAGCGGAGGATGGGCTTGGCTCGGATCTCATCCACCGCTTGCTCGGCAAGACTTCGGCAATGCTCGCCTACTGGGACGCGTCACTGTGCTGCCGCTTCGCCAATCGCGCCTTCGAACAGTGGTTCGGTGTGGCGCCGGACGCGCTCGTCGGCACGGATCTCAGCTCGTTTTTGGGCTCTTCCTTCCAGCGCGACTTGCCGTACATCGAGGCGGCGCTGCGGGGCGAGCCGCAGGATCTCGCGCGCGAGGTTGCCGACCCTTACGGTGGACCTGCGCGCCACAGCCTCATGAGGCTTGTTCCGGACATCGTCACCGGCGTCGTGCGCGGCTTCTTCGTGCTCGTCGCGGATGCGAGTCACGACATCTCCGAAGCCCGCGAAGCAGCGGAGACAGCTAGCGCCAGACTCAGAGAATCAGAGGAACGCTTTCGGCTCACCCTCGATGAGGCGCCCATCGGAATGGCGTTGGTCTCACCAGAAGGTCGTTTCTTCCGCGTCAACCGCGCGCTCTGCGAGATCGTCGGCTACAGCCAAGAAGAGCTGATCGGCCTGACCTTTCAAGCGATCACCCACCCCGACGACCTCAGTGCGGATCTCGCCCTCGTGGAGAAGCTCGCCCGCGGCGAAATCCCTCGCTATCAGCGGGAGAAACGCTACATTCGCAAAGACGGGACCGTCGTCGACATCATGCTCAACGGGTCCGTCTTGCGCGGTAGCGACGGCGCACCGATTCACTTCATCGCCCAGATCGAAGACATCACGCAAAGAAAGCGTCAGGAGAAGGAGAACGCGTTCTTGGCCGAGGCCAGCAGCGTGCTCGCGTCCTCGCTCGACTTCGAGCAGACGGTCACGACCATCTCGCAGCTGGTGGTTCGCGATTTTGCGGACTGGTGCGCCATCGAGATCGAGGAGAAGGAAGGCGACCTCACACGACTCAAGGTCGTCAGCGCCGACCCGAGCAAGGCGCAGTTGGCGACGCGTTTTGAGCAGCTTGCGCTCGACCGCCAGCGACCGTACCTCCTGCGGCCCGTCGTGGAGACGCGGCAACCGCTCCTCATTCCGCGGGTCACTTCGCAACACATCGAAGCCGCCGCCCAGGGCGCGGAGCACTTGCGGGCGTTGAGGTCGATCAACCCCGAATCCGTCATGGCCCTGCCGCTCATCATGCGCGGGCGACTCATGGGCGTGCTGGCTATCGTCTCGTCCTCACCAGCACGCCGCTACGATCAACGCGATCTCCGCTTGGCCGAAGCCCTGGCGAACCGAGCATCGACGGCCATCGAGAACGCGCTGCTTTACCGTGCATCCGAAGAGGCGACCCAGATGCGTGACGAGGTGCTCAGCGTAGTTGCGCACGATCTTCGCAATCCGTTGGGCGCCCTCGTTTTGCAGGTAAACGCGCTGCGCCGGCGTCGCGGACAACCCGAGCGCCGATCCACCAAGCCTCTCGAAGCGATCGAACATGCGGCCAGGCGAATGAGTCGACTCATTCGCGACCTTCTCGACGTATCCCGGATGCAAGCGGGCCACTTTCCCCTCGAGCAAGCGCGTGTTTCCGCGGCACAGGTAATGGCCGACTTCATCGCGAGCCAACGCGAGCTCGCCGCCTCGGGTTCGCTAGAGCTATCGCTCGACCAGAGACCAGATCTTCCCGAGGTTTGGGCCGATCGCGATCGCCTCCTCCAGGTGTTCGAAAACTTGGTGAGCAACGCCATGAAGTTCACGCCGGCGGGTGGCCACATCACGCTCGGCGCCGCGCCGCAGCCAGGCGAGGTCCTCTTTTGGGTCGCCGATGACGGCGCTGGAATTTCGCCCCAAGCGCTGCCGCGTTTGTTCGATCGTTTTTGGCAAGCTCGGCGCAACGACAGGCGGGGCGCTGGATTAGGGCTACCTATCGTCAAAGGGATCGTCGAGACACATGGTGGCCGCATCTGGGTGAAGAGCCAGATTGGGCGAGGGAGCACTTTCTACTTCACGTTGCCCATCGCCACCCCTAGGTGAGCCCTCGCGTGCTCTGGCTGGCAATAACGGCTTACGCAGAACGTTCCTCGGCTTCGTGGACAGTTGTTAGCGTCCACTATACCTTGATTTTGCAACAATACACGGATGGCAATGAACGACCCGACAAAACAAGACGCATCTGACGCTGGTACGACTGGGGCGTCTAAGCTGCGTCTCACCGTTGGGCTTGGCGCCTCGGCCGGCGGCTTGGCCGCCCTCGAGGCCTTCTTCGACGCGATGCCAGCGCGCTCTGGTTTGGCGTTCGTCGTGGTGTCTCACCACCTCCCAGACGTCAAAAGCATGATGCCCGAGCTGCTCGCGCGCCACACGACGATGAAGGTCGAGCTCGCGACGCACGGCACGCTCGTCGAAGCCAATCACGTCTACGTCGCTCACGCCGGCATCCCACTATCCATCGTTGGTGGCGCCCTCGTCTGCAACACCGACGCATCCGCGCCAAAACAGCGTCTTCCGATTGACCATTTCCTGCGCTCGCTCGCCAAGGACCAAGGCAACCATGCGGCAGCCGTCATCCTCTCCGGCACAGGCAGCGACGGCACACTTGGAGCGGCAGCGGTCAAGAACGAGCTTGGTCTGACGCTTGCGCAAGAGCCAAGCACCGCCCAATTCGCGGCCATGCCGCAAAACGCAATTGCGAGCGCTCAGATCGATCATGTGGTGGCGCCGGCGAAGATGGCACAGGTGCTCATCGATTATGCCGATGCCTTGGCCGCCGGCCAAGCGGCGCCTTCGAGCAGCGATGTGTCGCCTGAGCTCGAT
>JBIKMD010000354.1:0-5394 GCA_044359465.1 Myxococcota bacterium | reverse complement strand
GGGCCCTTTTTTACAGTCCGCTAACAGTAACAATGACAATCCAGCTAGAATCAAACGCATGTCTTACTCCTTGGCTGCGTAACCACGGAAAAAACCCGCGATGTGCGCATCTATGAAAACGTTGATGTCGAGCGGTCGGCACCGTGCGCCGCTCAGTTGATGTTGATGGAACAAAGCGAAAAACACTGGGCTCGCGAGCGCTAGCGCCGCCACTCGCATGTCGGGAACGTTCAGCTCGCCTTTGCCCGCGTAGTGCGCGAGCATCTCTTCGAAGGTGACAAGCGTCGGTTCGAGCACGAGTGATACATAGGATTGCCCTGCATCTGCGTCGGAAAAGCCTTCGCTGAAGCCGAGCGCGTGCATGCCGCCGAGAATCATTGGCCAGGCCTCGGCAATCTGTTTGAGCAAGGTCGCGAATGCTTCGTGCGGCGGAAGGGTCAGCATTTCGAGCGCGAGCTCTCGTCGCATGCGCCCAATGTTTTGCATGGACTCGAAGACTGCTCGCACGAGCCCGTGACGGTCTTTGAAGTAATAACGAAGCGTTGTAGGGTCGACTTCCGCCACTTTGGCTAGCTCTCTAAGACTCTCCTGCTTGCCCCCGGCTTGCAGGACATGCAGTGAGACCGCAGTCACCAACGCCTGACGCGTGGTGTCGTGATCCTTGTTCTTTGAGCCAGATATTCTTCCCATGTGAGCAAATAAATAATTCACCCTTCGTTAAAATTCGGCAAGTCTTATTTTATATTTTTCCTGATTGATGGAATTTAAGATGGGTGGTCTTTTGTTCAGCGACCGCTTATGGCGACCATGTGGTTTTACCTGCTGAGTTGTACGCACTGCGCCGTCGTGAGCGTGCTGAGACCCTAAAACAAGCTGACGCCCGCTACGCCCTCGTTTCGAATGCGAGGCTAGTCGCCTTCATCGCTGTTATCGTGTGCGGCTGGTTCGGGCTTAAGGGCGGCGCCTCCCTGGCCTTCCTTTATGCATCGGCCCCGCTGGCGGCCTTTGCTGCGCTCGTGGTTTGGCATGATCGTGTGTCGCAACGGCGCGAGGCAGCGCAGCGCGCTGTAGATTTCTACGAACGAGGACTCTCGCACTTTGACGGATCGTGGATGGGCAAAGGCGTGCAGGGGGCCGCACCCGTGGGTCACGCCTATGCTCCGGATCTGGATATTTTTGGTGCAGGCTCACTTTACGAGTTGTTGTGCAGCGCCCAGACGCGGGAAGGGCGTGCGCGCTTAGCTGAGTGGCTCGAGGCACCGGCCCCCATTGCGGAAGCACGCGCACGGCAGGCGGCCGCCGCTGAGATCATGCCAGACTTGGATTTGCGTGAGGCGCTCAACGAGCACGGTGCTGGCTCGGACGCGTCGCTCGATGTGGCCACGTTGCAGGCGTGGGCCAAGGACCCCGCCCGATTGACGGCTAGCTGGCTTGGCTTCGTGCTCTGGCCAGTGACTTTGCTCAGCAGTGGTACGTTGATTTTATGGCTCGCCACTGACTTCATTCCTTCGTGGCCCTTCTTTGCCACACTGCCCTTTGTCATCGCCCTAGAGCGTTTCGCCTCGCGCGACGTGGCTGCGATTACCCAACGTGTCTCGCGGCCGCTCAAAGAGCTCAAAGCACTGCAGAGTATTCTGCTCAGCATAGAGGGGCGCACCTTCACCTCGCCTTGGCTCGCGGAGCGCGTGGCGAAAATGAAACCACAAGGCGCACGCGCGTCGGCCCGGATTGGTCAGCTCGTGCGTCTTGTCGAGTGGTACGACTCGCGCCGCAATCAGCTTTTTGCGCCTTTTGCCTACGCGGCGCTGTGGAGCCTCCACTTTGCGCGTGCCATCGACAGATGGCGCCTCGCGTATGGAGACGTGGCCTCGCAGTGGCTTGGACTCGTGGGTGATATTGAAGCGCTTGCCTCACTCTCTGCCTACGCGTTCGAGCAAGCTGACAGCGTGTTTCCCGAGCTGGTCGACGGTCCTCAACTTATTGAGGGCGAAGCGCTCGGGCATCCGCTCCTGCCTGCTAACAAGTGCGTACGCAACGACGTTGCGCTCGGCTCTGCGCCGCAGCTCTACGTGGTGAGCGGATCAAACATGTCAGGCAAGAGCACGTATATGCGCACCATTGGCACGAACGTCGTGCTGGCTCTCGCGGGTGCGCCAGTTCGCGCGAAGCGGTTGCGCCTCTCTTATTTGCAGATTGGCGCATCACTGCGGGTGCAAGACTCGCTACAAGAGGGCGCGTCGCGTTTTTACGCCGAGATTCGTCGCTTGAAACAAGTGATGGACTTGTCGACAACACCGCTCTTGTTTCTGCTTGATGAGATTCTCGCAGGCACCAACTCGCACGATCGGCGCGTGGGGACGGAAGCCGTACTCAAAACACTCGTTCAGCGTGGTGCGATTGGTCTGGTGACGACGCATGATCTTGCGCTCACCGAGATTGCGACAACGCTTGGCGGGCGCGCACGGAATGTGCACTTCGAAGATCACATGGAAGGCGACAAGCTCGTATTCGATTACCGAATGCGCGACGGTGTTGTTGAGAAAAGTAATGCGATCGCGCTGATGCGCGCGGTTGGGCTCGAGGTTTGACGATGACGCGTGTCGAAGGAAAAGTGGTTCTGATTACGGGCGCTTCAGCGGGGATTGGTGAAGCGATCGCCAGGGAGTATGTGGCCGCGGGTGCACGTGTGGCGCTGCTTGCGCGGCGTACAGATAAGCTCGAAGCCTTGTGTCAGGAGCTTGGCGGCGCTCAGCATGCGATTGCGGTCACAGCCGATGTGACCAAAGAAGGTGATCTCGAGGCGGCGGTCAAACGCACTGTGGAGGCGTTCGGAAGACTCGATGTCGCCATCGCCAACGCTGGTTTTGGCGTGATGGGGCATTTTACAAAACTCAGTTTCTCGGACTACCAACGTCAATTCGATACGAACATCTATGGCGCGTTGAGAACGGCGTTTGCGACGGTTCCCGAGCTGAGGAAGAGCAAAGGCGCGCTCGCGTTCATTGGTAGTGTCTCTGGGTATCTCCCGCTTCCAGAGAGCTCCGCTTATGGGATTAGCAAGGCAGCAGTGTTGTCCATGGCGGAATCGTTGCGCGTAGATTTGGCGCCGCTTGATGTGAGCGTCACCCACGTTGCACCGGGTTTCATCAAGACCGATATTCGACGCATGACGAACGCTGGTGTGGTGTCCGACGCCGTCAAAGACCCCGTGCCGCTGTGGCTGCAAATGCCCGCGCAGACTGCTGCTCGCAAAATCATTCGCGCGATTCACGCCCGGCGTCGCGAGCTGGTGCTCACTGGTCACGGTAAGGTTGGCGCGTTTTTAGGGCGTCACTTCTCCGGCTTTGTGTCGTTCGTGCTCGCGCAAGTCACCAAGCGGACGCTCAAACGTCTCGCGTGAATCCTCACGCGCTCGTTCGGCGGCGCGTCCTTCAGCGTCGCAGCGAGCAGCGAAGGCGCACTACAGACCGAGCTTTGCGAGCATCATCTTTGCTCGAACGCAGTCGATCTTGGAGCCAAGCTCGCACGCCTGGCGATAGTGCCACTCGGCCAATGCGAGATCTTTGGGCTTCCCGTTCCCGGTCTCGTACGCTTCTCCATCTCTATGGCATGTCGCCACCTGGCGATTGAGCTTGCAATCCACGCTGGGCGCCGCGGCCTCGGAACTGAACTGGGCTGAAAGAGATGCCGCTTCGTCGACGAAGACGATGCAGCTCGCTTCGTAGCCATTCAGCACGCCAATCATTACTGTGCTGCCAACCAAACGCCCTGTTTGGCTGCCCAAGATGAGCCCATCACAGCCTTTTGCGGCGGCCTTCGCGCGAAGCTCGGGAATGACAGGATCGGTGTTCAGTGAGCTTTCCGCTTCGGCTGCGATGAGTGACACTACCACGTAGGGGCGCGTCGGCGCGTTCACCGTGTACACCTCTAAGTCGCTGGCGCGTTTCTTTGCGATGAGTGGCCTCGGCGCTGGGTTCAATTCGGTCTCGCGCAGGCTGACCCCGCACGCGCTGATGGACGTGCTCAAAACAAAGCACACGATTGCCACGCGTCCAGCCCCGCGAAGACCGGTCTCGGATCTCGAGTGATGGCCAGGAAAAGACGTCGCACGACGAGCAGAGTCGGGGAGGGTGTTCATGTTGGTATCATCGGTTGCCTGTTCGCCGCGCGAATTGCTTGGCGCAAAATGGAGGTAAACTCCGATCCAAGTGCCGCTTCAGACTTTTATTCTCCGGCGCGCGAGCAGGAACGCCGCGACCGCAAGCCACACGAGTGCGCTACGGTCGATCTACTTGCTTTCTCAGAAAGCCTTCAGCACTAAACCCAAGGCGTCGAAGTCGAAGCCGAGTCCGGCAGAGAATGAGTAGCCGATTCCGTCATTGTTTGCGGTCACCGCAAAGTCCGGTGTGAAGCTGAGTTGAAAGATTTGACCTCCATCGTCGCTGAGCAGCGGCACGTCGGCACCAAGGTGCACCTTGGCTGCGGCTGTACGACCAGTCTCTTGTTTGTCTTCCATGGCTGAGCCGAACGCGATGCCAACGCCAACCAGCAAACCTAAGGCGCCTGAAGGGCGGACCAAGTAATCGACCATGACGCTTCCCATGACGCCGCCGCTCGCGGGACTCATCACCTCACCAGCGACCCCGCCGTAAAAATCCAAGTCTTCAGTCAGCTCACCGCCAAAGAAAACGCTCGTCTTGAGGAACGCAGCCACGAACGCGTTCTCTGTCTCGGTTTGTTTGCCAACAACGCCGCCACCAGCCATGCGTTCTCTGATTTGAAAGTCGCTCATGTTGAACCCTCCACCACTATCGTCGCGCACACGGACAGGAGTGGTGCGGTGGACATGCAGGGTTGTCGACAATGGTTGCTTAGTGCGCGCTTACCTCGTCAGCCGACGCGAAACGAAGATCAAAGAACAAATGTATCCGTTCGACGAATACCGCTCTCGATAGGTAGCGTTCAGATAAAGATCAGAAAGATCAAGTCCACCAGGAACAAGGAGCAAAAAACTTTTCGGCTGATCCCTATTTCTGGTCGAGCTTCTTTTTGGTCGACCTTGGAGCCAAGCTCGCACGCCTGGCGATAGAGCCACTCGGCCAATGCGAGATTTTTGGGTTTCCCGTTCCCGGTCTCGTGCGCATCGCCCGACTTACGGCATGCCTTTCAGGCAAACGATTTAGGGAGGAACGACGCAGCTCATCTCAAAGCAAACGCCGCGGCGACTCGCTTCGGTTTTTGGAGCATCGAGTCGGCCATCCCAACGACCCTCTGGCGAGCCATTCTCCAGCGCGTGCCAGCAGGTTGTAGGCGCCGTGGGACCAGAGGCAGCGAGACGAAATGGCGCAAACGCGCGGTTCGCTAATCCCTCGGCACACCACACTTCTCGTGTTG
>JBIKMD010000353.1:0-5407 GCA_044359465.1 Myxococcota bacterium | reverse complement strand
CTTCAGCGTCGACTCCGATTTTCGCAGAATTTATAGTGTCCGCATGACATCAACTCACGCATGGATCCGTTCACGCTCACTACGCCGTGTTCACTTCGTGGCGATCGGTTGCGGTCGCGCACCTGGTGACCTCCGCTTCGAGCGTTCCGCATCGACGGAACAAGGGGAATAACATGTTCAACGCACACAAAAGAATCGCGATGATCGCGATCGGACTTGCTGTTTCTGCAGTGTCGGCAAATGCCAAGGCTCAGCGCTCGGTCGCCGATGACTGGGACGCCGAGATCACCAAGAGCGGGCGTGAGGCCAGCGTCATCTACGGAGACAACGGCGGCCTCGTTACCCTCCACGAGGAACGCGAGCCCTTCGGACCACCCACGGGCAAGCTGGTGATCAATCACATCGCTTACTCTGGCGTTTCGCCGCAAACGAACACGACGATCACGGAGCTCTATCGCGGCACGATTTTGTCCGGGAGCATCACGCGACAGCGGATCGCAAAAATCGCTGCGGTCTTGACCGAAGGCTATGCGAACCGTCCTGATGCTCTGTTGCACGTTGCGGTCATTGCAGAGGAGTTTTCGCTAACGAATGTTGCGACCGCTCACACTGTGCACCTTCTGACTTTCAACTTTAGCAACCTGAACAGCAGCGGTACGCTCGCTCAACCATTGGTGAGGAAGTTGAGTGGATTCCCGAGCGGAGTATGGCCTCGCAAACTCTCTCTTGCGATCGGCACCGTGCCAACCCACTTCGTCAACGGAGAAGCGACGGACTACGATTTGACCGTCGTCGCGGGGAATGGCGGGACCCGTGACGCGAACGTCTCGACGATCATCTTTCCGGCCACAGCGGACGAGGAAGAGATCATCGAGACTCCGGTCTGGTTCGCAGGGCCGCCGGACCGAATTGGCATCTACAGCTCGCGGCGTTTGGGCATGACGCTCATTGCTGGCTACACTGACAGTTTGTCGAAGGTCGCACTGTTCTTTTCTTATGCGGGCTTCGCGTGCACTCCGTATTACACCCCAGGGGTTCGTTCATCGTGCGGGGCATCGTTCACGCCCTATCGTATGCCCTCCCCTCACCTGTTGCCGTTTCCTTTTACCAACGGCGAGATCAACTTGGAGAATGCCGCCGCTGACCTGGACGAGCAAACCCTGAGTTTGTTCTTCGTTGGCCATGAGCCCACGAATCCAGCGAACTGGATCACTCTGAAGCTCGACCTGGGCAACGGCACCATCAGGCCAACAGTCCAAACGGCTCCGCCGAATTTCGCAGCGAGCTGCGACTTCCCTCCAGGGCTACAAGTTGTGGAGGGTCGCCTCTTTACCGCGTGCGTCGCACGGAAGAGCTCTGTGCAGGTCTTCCAAACGACATGGGCCTTCGCCACCCCGTCTGTTTTCACGCAACAACGCGCCGAGCTCCGAACGAACGCCCAGAACTGGAGCGCCGATCCGCCGCTATTGAACGTGAGGGCGACACCGTCAATCGCGATCGATCGGACGCAATCTAGCACGAGCGGTCCCACAATCGTCTGGGGTCGAACGGACTTTGGCGATCCGACGTTCGATCGAGGTGGGATCTTCTTGGAACCCGGTCGTTGATAACCGGAGCCGCTCGGACGGCCAATTCGAAGCTAAGCCAAGCGCTTTAGCTTTACCGCCGCTGCGTCGCTGAGAGGCAATGAACCGGCCGCAGAAGGAGGGGGGTGACGTTGACCACTCTCGCGACCTTGACGCGCTGCGTGCAAGCCCGCCCGCCCCACTCCATCAAGGTCTTCCCTCAATAACTCTGTGACAGAGGCCGCGCCGCCGCTTGTCTCATGTGACAGAGATTGGGGCGAATCTTGCTCTGGTCGTCAGTCACGATGGACGACGATGCGCTCGAGAACACGCAGCCCACCTTGCTACTCAAAGAGGTCGCGCACGCTCAGCAGCAAAGCACGCGCACGCTGCAGAGACGACTCCGTAAAAAAGGAACCACTTTCATCTCTTTACGCAACGACGCCCGTCATCGCAAAGCAAAGGAGCTCTTGCGCGATGGCGACACCACAGTTGCCACCGTCGCCATCGCGCTTGGATACTCGGACGCGTCGAGCTTTTGCAGAGCGTTCAAGCGCTGGGAGGGGCGCACGCCAGGACAGTTCATCAGTGGACTCACGAAAGACATCTCGCCGAGGGGTGCACAGAAGGGGTGAGTCGGATAGTCGCGCACGAACAACAGGTAGTCATCGAGCGCGCGCCCCGCGCCTCGCTGACGCAGCAAAATCATCGTTCTCATCCCGAAAACACCAAGAATCTTCTGCACAAGGTCTTACGCAAGGTTGCGATTGAACCGCCCAATACACAAATTGTGTTATCGGGCATCCGATGGCCCCCGCGATTGTCAGTGTGAATCGGTCGCGTCGGCACAATTCTGATTTCATGGGGCCGATACTTTCGGCCAATGAAAACACCTACACCGCAAGCCATCGCCAATCAGTGGATCAAGACATTCTCAGCCGAGGTACGCGATCTGGCGGGTGCCGATGGCAAGCTGTCGAGGAAGGAAGCGGCGAACAACGCCATCGCCAAGTTAGTGATTGCCGGCGAGAAAAAAATAGACGTCGAGGACGTGATCGCGCGCGCCTACAAACATGTGCTCGGGTTGGTCAAAAAAGCGTCAGGCAATGACGGCAAGGTATCGAAGCAAGACGCCAAGGCTCTGCCGCCATGGCTCGTCTCAACCTACGTGCAGGTGAGCAAAGGCAAGCCCAGTCCTGCGACGGACATCACCAAGGCGGCGACCGACTTCGTGCTCGCAAACTCGGGTGGCTCAAAGTGGGAGCCAGTGAAGGGCAAGATGTTTCCCGCAGCAGACGCCGGTGAAGCGGGCTTTCAAGCCTACGCTGCAACGGGCACGCGGGCGATGTCTCTTGCGTCGCTCGCAGCGGCCGTGAGCGCGCCCATTCAGAAGACCCTCGATGCGTTCGGATTCGATCCGCAACAACACGCAGTGATCGCCGGACGCAACACCGACGATGAAGAGTCACTTTTTGTGGCCGTTTTTGATCCCAAAACCGGCAAGGGCGCGTTCTTGACCGAGATCGAAGGCAGCGACATCGAGTCGCTGAGCGATTTGCAAAAAGGGCGGTACCTACCGTCACTGAAACTCGAAGCGCTCGAAATCGGGCCAGACATGGGCGCCGTCATCAACGCGCTCGTCAAAGGTCTCAAGCCACTCGAGACAGAAGCCTAAGCACTGCGGTCGGAAGATCTAGCGCCACAATTGTGGAGCAACAGTTGCGAAGCATGTGGTCAACCCTTCGCTGACTCACAAGGCACACTCGCTGCGCGACACCAGCAACGACCATAGTTGCCGCCTGCGCGTTTGCGAGTAGTCACTTGGTTGAGGAATGCATGGCTGACTCGTCCGACGTTCGTGATCACTTCAACCGTCTTGGCGAGCGAAGCGATCTGTCGCAACTGAAAGATTTTGCACACTGGGGCTACATCAGCGACGAAGACTGGACCAAGCTGTGCCGGAGCGCGGCCGATTTTGCCGGCGTGACGGATGGCGATAGCGTGTTCGAAGCAGGCTGCGGCTCTGGCGCTTTTCTGGCCGAGCTGGCCGCCTACCGAAAGGTCACGCTGGCAGGGGTCGACTTTGCGGAGAAGCTTGTCGCGATCGCACAGAGTCGCCTCGTCGGCTCGTTCTCCGTAGCAGACATCACGAACCTCGCGTCGATTCCGTCTGGGACCTACGACAGGGTCCTCTCGCACGGTGTCTTCATGTACATCCAAACCCCAGAAGCCGGCCTCAGTGCTGCGCGAGAAATGCTTAGGATCGCCAAACCAGGCGGCACAATTTACATCGGCATCGTCAACGATCCCGATCGCCACGCCGAATACGAACATCCGCCGTCAGGGAGCTTTGCACTTCCGCGTTCACTCTGGCGAACCTTTGCGGAACACGAAAAGCTGTCGCTCGAGATTGTCGATCAGGATCGCATTTTCAGCAAAACAAGCGGGTATGACACCTACTCGCGCATTCGCTACTCGCTGCGGATGGGGAAACCATGAGGGGTGACGCGACGACTGCGTCGCACCTGCGGATTATCTCGAACCGCGACGAAGAGTGGAATCTCCGAATGGAGATGGTGAAGCGTGCCGAACGTTTTCTTCTCTTGACCACGTACTACTTTGGCAGCGACGAGCGCAGCGGCACCATGGTTGATGCGCTCGCTGCAGCCGCACGGCGCGGCGTGCAAGTAGTGCTGGTCATCGATACGTTCGGACAACGCCTGGCACAAAACCTCAGCAAGAAGGCCGATCGCCCAAGACTCATCGCCCGTTTGCGTTCGCTCGAAGCGGCAGGCGCTAGGCTCATTTGGTACGCGCCAAAGTCACTGAGGCACCGCTGGGTTGGTGGCGGCGCTCACATTAAAATTCAAGTCTCAGACCAAGGCAGCGCGCTGTTTGGAAGCGCGAACATCTCCCATCAGTCGTTTTCAAGGTGGAGCGAAGTGACGCTCGAAATGCGTGGAGCCATTGTGCCACTGCTCATTCAAGAGGTCTGCACCTTGGCTGCGCTAGGAAAAAGCGAAACTGTGGAGCTCGTGGGCTCGCTGCCGCCCGCCGCAGCATCAGAGCAACCGTACGCGCTTCGTTACCTGCGCGAAGATCCAGAGCTGTGTTCGGGTCCGTTCTTCCCGCTCGGAGCAGTTCGCAACCGTCTCACACAAGCGATTGTCGATCTGATCGACCAGGCGCAGCACTCACTCTCTTTCACGTCGATCTACGTCAAACCGCCTCCCATCCTTGAAGACGCCATCGTGCGCGCGTGCAGGCGAGGCGTGAAGGTTGAAGTCTTCCATTCGCACCGCGGCTCTTTGGGAGTTTCGCATTTGCCTTGGATCGCCGCATCGTTTCACGCAGCGTTCATCATCAAAGAAGGCGCGACGATCTACGAAAGTCTCGCCGGAGAGCATTCGAAAGTGATCCTGGTCGACGACCGACACGTCGCTGTCGGAAGCTACAATCTGGAGCATGCGGCTCACGATCGCCTCATCGAAGCGATGGTATTCACCGATGACGCCCGCGCGTGCCAGCACTTCCGCACCATGTTCAACACGATGAAAAACGATGCCGGCATTGTCGCTGTACCGCCTGATTGGCTGAGCGCGCTTCCGTTGGTGCTGCACGCCAAGCGAGAGCTGCTTCGCCCTATCAAACGTTGGTTCTAGCGAACGAGAACTTTTTCGGTCGCACAATTTCGCATCGGGCAGTTCAAAGGAACTGGAAGTGGGCGTTCGGTCATCTCAACACTTGGCATAATGGGATGCGTTGAATGACAAAGTTGACGCAAGTCGCGAGCACCACCATCATGGCAACATCACAGAGGTCATCCTTTGAAAAAATTGCTA